>NZ_JBFUIP010000376.1:0-1338 GCF_056401815.1 Aminobacter sp. P4_D5
GCAATTCCCCGGGCATGACTATGATCCCGGCAGCGAGAACGAAAACAAGAACGAAAACGAAAACAGCAACGATTCCGACAACAAGAACGAGAACAAGAGCGACAACAGCAACGACTCAGACAACAAGAACGAAAACGAAAACAAGAACGAATCCGAAAATAAGAGCGAAAATGAAAATAAGAATGAGAGCAAGTCGGAAAACGAAAATAAGAACGAATCCGAAAACAAGAATGTAAACGAAAACAAGAACGAGACCAAAGTAGACGTCAATGTGGACGTCAAGGTCGACCTGCAGACTGAGGGTCTCCTTCCCAGCGATAATGATTTTGCAGACATCACGGCCGGCGGCGACATCAACGATCTGATGTTCACCAAGGACGGCAACATCACCTACGACCCAGGCGACGACATCAGCTTTAAGGATATCCTGAACAATTCGTTGACCGGCGACGGCAACAACAACGTTCAGTTCATCAACCAAGTCGCCAACATGGAGGACAACGACAAGCTCGACAACGCGACCGTTGCGAACAACTCGGGTTTCACCCTGGACCTCGACGCCAAGGGCGGTTTCGCTTCTTCTGGCGACGGCATTAGCACCGGCGGCGGCGGCGGCAGCGGCGGCGAAGCCAAGTCCGAAGCTGGCGATGGCGGAAATGGTGGCGATGCCCACGGCGGCAAGGCCGATGGCGGCGACGGCACCGGCGGCAACGCGTTGAGCGCGGCACTCGGCGGCGACGCCAAGGGCGACACCAAGGCTGACGGCGGCGACAGTGACGGCGGCGACGGCAAGAACGATGCCGAAGGCGGCAAGGGCGACGGCGGCGACGGCGGTCGCGGCGGCGACGGCACTGGCGTGGGTCTCGGCCTCGGCCTCGGCTTGGGTGTTGGACTGGGCGCAGGCCTCGGCGGCGACGGCTCGGCAGACAGCGACACCAAGTCCGAAACCGGCGATGCCAAGGCCGACAGCGGTGATGCCGATGGGCAATCCGGCGACGGCGGAAACGGCTCTTCGGGTGGCGATAGCGGCGATTCTGACGCTGGCAACGCTAGTGGCGATGYGGGCGACGGCATCGATGCGTTCGTGCCAATCCTGCCGATTCTCAATTTCGGCGCAGGCGGCGACGCCAATGGTGATGGCGGCGATTCCGGCGACACCGGCAATGCAGGCAACGGCGGCGGCGGCGGCGGGACTGGATCGTCCGATGCAGCATCTGGCGCAGCTGATGCGGCCAGTGGCGCAGCCAATGCACTTGGCGGCGCGGTCGATGCGACTGGCGGCGCGGGCACCGGCACCGGTTCCGGCTCCGGCACGGGCTCCGGCTCGGGCTCCGGCGC
>NZ_JBFUIP010000377.1:0-1336 GCF_056401815.1 Aminobacter sp. P4_D5
GCGTGGCGATGTTGAGCATGCCGCCGCCGCCCTGGAAGGCCAGCGCCTCCATCGTTGCCGATTCGAGGATTTCGAGGGCCTCGCGCACCCGGGCGAGATAAAGCTGCCCGGCCTCGGTCAGCACGATGCGCTGCCGGATGCGCTCGAACAGGCGCAGGCCAAGGAAGGATTCGAGCGACTGGACCTGCTTGCTAACCGCGCTCTGCGACAGGTTCAGCTCTTCGGCAGCGCGGGTAAAGCTCGAATGGCGCGCCGCCGCTTCAAAGATCGTCAGCGATGGTAGCGAAGGCAAGACGCGGCGCATGACGATTCCGAAGCAGGGCACTGCAATGATGGCGGCGACTATGGAGTGCTTGTCGCCGCGCCGCAATCGCACCAATGGCCGGGGCAGCGAGACGTCGCCGCGTGGTTCAAAGTACAATTTTTGCAAGGATTGCGGCGGCAGAACCGACGACCGACGCTACCATGAATATGGAGGCGGCGGTCTCAATGCCGGACGTTCTTACCCGCTGCGGCACGAACCGCTCGAACGGATCCCCTGATGAGAAGACCTGCAGTCGGTCGTACCACTGCAATCCATGATCGATAGCGCTGAGCCACATTTTCGTCCGCCACCCGATGTCGCCGGCGCTTGGAGCGCTGACCTGCGTGGCACCAATACGTCTCGGCACATAGGGTTACGAGGTGACCGCGACGGCAAGAAAATCAAAATGTCATAAGGATTTCTCATCGGCTACGTCGCCGTAATTATGGTGGCGTCATCGCTTGGGTTACAGAAAGGGCAGATGTCGAGATATCTCGTGCGCCATATTTCGCCTTTACGGCGCTCCTGATGCTTGGAATTTCAGTCTTGCAGTTTGTTTGGCTGCTGACTGTTCCAGCAATGGCCAGCGGATATGTCTGGGTACTGGTAGTCGTGATCATGGGGCGACTGTCATCTTCGGGTATTTTTTGGGATGATCGCTATGGCGAGATCCCGCGACATCTCCGGCAACAACGGTTTGATGGCTTTGGCCTTCATTCCTCTGGCCAATCTCTACATGCTGTTCAAGCCTTCAAAGAAGCCATCAAATTTCACGCCAATTCGCATTCTGAGAGGAGGGGCTGGGGTAACCTTTGGCTTCGTAATGCTCTTCCTAACGCCTGTACTGAATTCAATGTTTGAGGCCATGTCTGCCAAAGCGATCGAAGACGCAAGCAATGGAGGACCGATGCCGAAGATCAAAGGCCAGAGCATTCGCGACAAGGAGCGTGCAAAAACAGAGAAGCTCCTCAGGAAGGTGGGATATACGGCCTTGAAAGAGGCCGGGATCAAATCGAAGCGACCCAGCCTTCC
>NZ_JBFUIP010000378.1:0-1309 GCF_056401815.1 Aminobacter sp. P4_D5
TTCTGGTTGATTCCGTAGCGTTTCGCCAGCGCCCTCAGGCTCTCTTGACTATGCTGTATCGCTCGACGGACCGCCTCTGTCGTCGTGGCGCTCCCATGAAGAACCTGGCCCATAGTGCATCCCCTGTTTCGGCCAACAAGGATGCCCCATCAAAGCCTGGGATCAAACATCTAGAGCCTTTCAGGTTTTGACGGAAGCATATCCGGCATTGCGGAAGTAGTTGGCGCATTCGGCGGGTTCGATCTCGGGGACGAGGGTGCCGATGTGTCGCCATGTCTCCTCAATGGTTCGCTTCTGCGCCTGTCGCATCCAGTGCTTTATCTTGGCGAAGGCCTGCTCGATCGGGTTGAGGTCGGGCGAATAGGGCGGCAGGTACCAGAGCCTGGCGCCGGCGGCGCGGATCATCTGCCCGATGGCGGCGGACTTGTGGGAGCCGAGGTTGTCCATGACGACGATGTCGCCGGGTTCGAGTACCGGGACGAGCTGCTGTGCGACATAGGCTTTGAAGCACAGGCCGTTGATCGGTCCGTCAAACACGCAAGGAGCGGCGAGCCGGTCGAACCGCAGAGCTCCAACAAAGGTCAGCGTGCGCCAGTGGCCATACGGGGCAAAGCCGCGCAGGCGCTTGCCTCTCGGCCCCCAACCGCGCAGCGGCGCCATGTTGGTCTTGATCCACGTCTCGTCGATGAAGACCAGCCGTCTGGGGTCGAGGCCCGTCTGCCAGGATCGCCAGCGGTGTCGCCGCCGCGCGATGTCGGCTCGGGCCTGCTCAAGCGCGAACAGTGTTTTTTTTGAACCGCAGCCCGTCGCGCCGCAGGAACTGCCACACCGTATCGTGCGACACCTTCACCCCGCGCGCCGCCAGTTCCGCCTTCAGCCCATGCAGCGACAGATGCGGCGTCTGGTTGAGCCGCTCGACGATGAAGGCCCGATGCGGCTCCAGAATACGCTTGCGATGGCCACCCATCTTGCCGGGCGCCACCGACCCCGTCGCGCGATAGCGCTGCGACCACTTCACCACAGAGGAAACGGCGACGCCGAACCGGGCCGCCACCGTTCGGCAGCTTTCGCCCGCCGCGACTGCACCTACAACACGCTCACGAAGATCATTCGAAAGAGGTCGCGTCATCCGATGCTGGCCTCCATTCCAGCCAGCATCTTGATGGGGTTGTCTAATCGCAACTGGGGCGTCAATAGTAAGTTTTGTCGAAGCAGCACTGCCGGTGCATGGTTGTCTTCGCGGTCGACATCGGTCGCCGCATGATGGAGCTTCGCGGCACGAGCCTTCAATGTGGACGACGCATTCAGC
>NZ_JBFUIP010000379.1:0-1301 GCF_056401815.1 Aminobacter sp. P4_D5
GATTTCATCACCCTGCAGATGATCCTGTTCCGCGAGCGCGTCCGGCTGGCGCCGCCGATGAACGACTTCGCCGCCAACATGCCGGACAAGGACATCGAGGACCTCGCCGCCCATTTCGGCAGCCTGCCGCCGGGACCGCCGGAGGACCGCCGGCCGCGCGACGCGGCGCTCTTCGCCGCCGGCCAGGCGCTGGTCGGCCCGCGCCGCTGCGGAACCTGCCACGTGTCCGACTTCGGCGGCCGGGCGCAGATCCCGCGCATCGCCGCCCAGCGCGAGGAATTCCTGTCGCACACGATGATCGAGTATCGCGAAGGGCGGCGCGCCGGCGCCGACACGCAGATGAACGGCGCGGTGGTCGGCCTGTCCAACGCCGATATCGCCGCCATCGCGCATTTCCTGGCGCATCTGGACTGATTGCTGCGACGCGGCAGGCGAGTTGAGCCATCGGCGCGCCCGGTCTATCCCTGGCGGCCATGGACTCCCTGATATCCCGGAACGAGGGCCCGCTGGCCGAATATCGTGCCCGCGTCGCCGAGGGCGCGCTGCGCGCCGACCCGGCCCAGGCCCATGCGGCCGAGATCCTGCAGACGCTCTGGCGCAACCTGCGCGGCTACGATCCGAAGCCCACTGCCCCGGAGCCGCGCGGCTTCCTGGGCAAGCTCTTCGGCGGCAAGCGCGGCTCGGGCGACCTCGCGGCGCCGGAGGGCACGCCGGAGGGCCTCTATCTCGTCGGTGCCGTCGGCCGGGGGAAGTCCATGCTGATGGACCTCTTCTTCGACACCGCCGAGGTCCCGCGCAAGCGCCGCATCCACTTCCATGCCTTCATGCAGGAGGCGCACGCCCGCATCCACGCCTGGCGCCGCGCGAATCCCGGGGCCGACGACCCGATCCCGCCGCTGGTCGACCTGATCGCGTCAGAGGCCTCGCTGCTCTGCTTCGACGAGTTCCAGGTCCACGACATCACCGATGCCATGATCCTCGGCCGGCTCTTCGAGGCGCTCTTCGCCCGCGGCGTGGTCATGGTGGCGACCAGCAACACCGCCCCCCAGGATCTCTTCAAGGGCAAGCCGGGCCGCGACGCCTTCCTGCCCTTCATCGCGCTGATCCAGTCGCGGGTGGAGGTCTTCTACCTGGAAGCGGCCCAGGACTACCGGCGCGAGCGCATCCGCGGGCTGCCGACCTGGCACCACCCGGTGAACGGCCGCTCCGAACGCGCGCTGGACGCTGCCTTCGAGGAGCTGACGGGCGAGCGGAACGGCCAGCCGGCGAGCCTCCAGGTGCTGGGCCGCACTGTCCCGGTG
>NZ_JBFUIP010000380.1:0-1300 GCF_056401815.1 Aminobacter sp. P4_D5
TGCTGAAGCAGGTCGGCGTGGAGCCGCTGCCGCCGCAACGGAGCATCCGCCTCGTCAATGGCGGCCCCGTCGAGGAAAGCCGCGGCTTCGTGCTGCACAGCGGCGAGTGGAAGGCCGAGGGCTCGCTGCCCGTCGAGGGCGGCTACGCGCTGACGGCGAGCCTGGACATCCTCAAGGCCATCGCCTCCGGCGGCGGCCCGAAGCAGGGGCTCCTGGCGCTGGGCTATGCCGGATGGGGCGCCGGCCAGCTGGAGGCCGAGATCGCCCGCAACGACTGGCTCTCCGTCCCCGCCGACGAGGACCTGCTCTTCGGCGGCGACGACCGCACGCGCTGGCGCCGCGCGCTGGCCAAGCTCAACATCGACCCGACGCTGCTGTCCGGAGAAGCGGGGCACGCCTGAGCGCACCCCGCCGGAAGCTCATGTCCTTCGCACATTCCAGAAGGCCACGATCCCCTCCAGCACGCCCGTGATGGTCCGCCGGTGCGCCGTCTTGGAGAAGTACTGCCCGGTCGGCAGGTAGGTCGCCTGCTGCAGGATCTCGCGCTGGAACTCCGCCGCGATCCGCTTCTGGCTGTCGAGGTCCGGCGCGTCGATCCAGGCCATCCGCAGCTCCTCGGCCTTCGGCGCGCTCGGCCAGCCGAACCAGGCATCCGCCCCGTTCGACCGCAGCACCTGGTAGCCGAGCGGATTCACGGAATCGATACCGAACCAGGTGGTGTGGAACATGCTCCACCCGCCCTTGTCGATCGGCTCCTTGCTCGCGCGGCGCTGCACCACCGAGCCCCAGTCCATCACCTGGAAATCGACGTTCATGCCCATCTTCACCAGCAGGTCGCGCCCCACCTCGGACAGGGCGGTGAGCGCCGGCTGGTCGGAGGCGCCCATCAGCACCACGCGCTCGCCATTGTAGCCGGCCTCSCGCAGCTCGCGTTTCGAGCGTTCCATGTCCCGCGGGCGGGTGATGATCTCCATCCCCGCCTCGTTCGCCAGCGGCGTGCCGGGCGTGAAGATGCCGACATTGTCGCGGTAGATGCCGGGCTCGGTGCCGGCGCAGGCGATCATGAAGTCGGCCTGCGACATGGCGCCCACCACCGCGCGGCGGATCGCGGGATTGTTGAAGGGCGGATACAGGCAGTTGAAGATGCCGCTGCCCACCGTGCCGAGCGGGCTCGCGCTCTCGATCGCGATGTCGCGCGAGCGGCGCAGCAGGGGCAGGAGGTCGTTCGGCGGGTTCTCCCACCAGTCCATCTCGCCATTGGTCAGCGCGGCGGCCTTGGTCGCGGCATCCGGCATCACCG
>NZ_JBFUIP010000382.1:0-1279 GCF_056401815.1 Aminobacter sp. P4_D5
CTGCACCGACAACCCGATAACCGGCCAGTTCCCACGCCTCACGGGCGGCCTTCATCATCGTGGTCTTGCCCGCGCCGGCACGGCCAACGACAGCTGCGATCCGCGCGGCCCCCGTCACATGCTCGATGGCGACACGCTGCTCCAGCGACAGCTGCAAATGACGTGCCAAGACGCTGTCCAGCACTTCATCTCGAACGCCATGTGTTGCGCGCTGCGAAAGCCAGATCGATTGCGTTGCCATCTTGGCTTCGATGCGGATCAGCTCGCGCGTTGTGTAGCGCGCTCGGRYCTTCTCTCCTGTCGCAAGGTCGACGCCGTCGCGCTCGATGCGCAATGCCTCGGGGCTCTGCAGAACCCGCACCAGCAGATGCTGGAACGTGGCGGCATCGTCGACATAACGATGCAGGATCTTGGCGATATCGCGTTCGTCGAAGACGCTTCTTTCCGAAGAGATCATATCGAGCACGATCTCSGGCCGYTTKARRAACCGGCGTGTATTCTCCTTGCGCTGSGCCTCGAACAGATCGATCCGYTCAAGCGAGGGCTTTTGACCTTCGCTTTCGGATTTRCGCTGGATCGCCTTGGCGCCGACGCCGATATGGATGGTCGGCACGATGTCGATGCCGCGCTCGGCATAAGAGCGGCCATCWACGCGCAGATCGATGCCGCCAAGCGCCAGATGCYGGTTCTGCGTCTCGAACCAGCCATCGCGAAGCGCAGYAAAGTCGTTGATCCCGCCTGCCCATAGCTCATAAACGATCTTGCCGGCGGTGTTGCGCAAGACCTCGCCMTTCTYCCCGATGACGGCAATCTTCTTGGCSCCGAACCCGYCTTCGGTCAGCGGTCGCAGCGTCATCATCAGATGGACATGCGGATTGCCCGGCGCGTCATGATAGACCCAGTCCGCAACCATGCCCTTGGCGAGGATGTGTCGYTCGACGAAATCRCGGACCAGTGCGATGTTYTGCTCGGACGACAGCTCCAGCGGCAAGGCAATGGTGATGTCCTTGGCAAGCTGGGCATCCGCGCGTTTCTCGCAAGCCTCAACCTTGTTCCAGAAGGCTTCCGCAGCACCTGCCACCGAGTGATCGGCAATGAGGCTGCGCAGCCATTGTGGCGCATCGGCTGGCGCCAAAAACTCCTCGTGAAGAAGCCCCTGCTTGCGGGTGTAATCGACCGAGCGCGCTTCGCGTTCGTACTCCATCTTGGCGCAATGGCGATAGGCGGCCGACAGCACCGCGCTGCGGCCGTCGCCGCGGCTGACGATGCTGACGGAGAA
>NZ_JBFUIP010000383.1:0-1272 GCF_056401815.1 Aminobacter sp. P4_D5
CAGCGACGTATAATTGCGCCCTTGGACCGCTCCTTCGGAACGGCGGGATCATCGTTGAGAGCGTCGGCTCCGCCGACTGGAGAATAAACGGGGATGCGCTTCGCACCCTCCCCGTCGATCTTTGCCTGGCGTTTGGCTCAATCCAGACAAGGAAGGCCGGTCCAAAATGAAAAAACCCTCATCGAAGATCAGGCAAGAAATCGCCCGACTGCAGGAGCAATTAAGGCAAGCGGAAACGCGCAAGGCCGAGTGCATCAGGCGGATGGCACTCCGGGCCGGACTGGGTGAGATGGAGAGCGACGAAGCCGAGTTGCTGGCGGCCTTCGAGGAACTCGCGGTGCGGTTTCTCCAAAAGTCGTCCAGAAAGAAGGATGGAACCGGTAGGACAAAAGGTACGTTGGCCGCGTCGGTCGCGGCTGGCCAGGCTGCGGGCGGCGCCGGTGAGGCGTGAGCGTGTGTCGCGGTTTGCCACATCGGAAGTCCGCAAGAAGGACACACGCGAGAAGATGGGGTTGGGTGGCCTGATCGTGAAGGCCGGGCTCCACTACGAGAAGCGGGCGCTATTGCTCGGCCTACTGCTCGATGCGAGCCGACGGCTGCGAGTAGACGAAACCGAGCGATCCAGGCTCGCGAAGATTGGAGTGGAGGCACTCAGTCATGACAGTGAGTAGGCTCCTGGTCGCAATCGCGCCGTCAGCACTGATGATCGGAACGCTGTTGGGCGTCACCGACGCCGAGCACTTGCTGGTAGCGCTCGGAACGAACGACAGCGCTCGCCTGATGCTAAGTCGTGCCGCGCTCGCCTTACCCTATTTCTTGTCGGGAACGGTTGGCATCATCTTCCTCTTTGCGGCAGCAGGTGCAGCAAGCGTCAAAGCGGCTGGCTGGGGCGTTGCGACTGGAAGTGCTGCGGTTGTTCTCATCGCCGTGGTTCGCGAGACAACGAGGCTTTCCGCACTCAGTGATCGCGTGCCAGCCGAACAGACGGTGCTGTACTACACTTATCCCTCGACCATGCTCGGAGCTGGTGTTGCAATGTTCGCAGGCATTTTTGCACTGCGCGTCGCAATGATTGGGAACGCCGCCTTCGCCAGAGCTGCTCCGCGCCGCATTCGTGGCAAACGTGCTATTTACGGCGAAGCCGACTGGATGGGCATGCGCGAGGCGCGAGTGCTCTTTCCGGTCACGGGTGGAATCGTCGTCGGAGAGCGCTACCGCGTCGACCTCGACAGCGTCTCGACAATGGTATTCCGGGCGGACAGAAAGGAGACT
>NZ_JBFUIP010000384.1:0-1228 GCF_056401815.1 Aminobacter sp. P4_D5
GCTCTACGCGCTGGCCCTGCAGGAGAGCCGCTTCGACAGCAGCGCCGTCAGCCCGGCCGGAGCCCGCGGCATCCTGCAGATCATGCCGGCGACGGCGAGCTACCTCGCCAATGACCCCTCGCTGCGCGGGGAGGGCGTCACGCGCCTGCATGATCCGGGCTTCAGCCTGGAAATTGGCCAGCGCTACATCCACTATCTCGTCCGGCACGAGGCCGTCCGGGGCGATCTAATCCGCGTGCTGGCGGCCTACAATGCCGGCCCGGGGAACCTCACGCGCTGGCTGCCGGCGACGCGCCATCGCTCCGACCCGCTGCTCTTCATCGAGAGCATCCCTATCAACGAGACGCGCAGCTTCGTCAGCCGCGTGCTGACCTTCCACTGGATCTACGCGAACCGGCTCGGCTTGCCGACGCCCTCGCTGGACCAGATCGCCGGCGGCAATTTTCCGAGCTTCCCGAACGTGGAAGAGGTCACGGCCATGTTGCGCGAGCGGCCCCAGCGCTCCAACTGAGGGAGGCCGGGGCTGACCAGGTCCCGCCTGAAAAAGAGCAACCATGCCCATCGATCCCGCCCGCGCCTTCGTTCCCGTCAACATCGCCGTCCTGACGGTGAGCGACACGCGCGACCTCGCCTCCGACCGCTCCGGCGAGACGCTGCAGGCCCGCATCGAGGCCGCCGGCCATCTCTGCGTCGCGCGAGAGATCTGCAGGGACGAGGCCGACATCATCGAGGCCAGGCTGCTCACCTGGATCGCGGACGGGGAGGTGGACTGCGTGATTACCACCGGCGGTACCGGCATTACCGGCCGCGACGTCACGCCCGAGGCCTTCGACCGCGTGCTGGAGAAGGAGATCACCGGCTTCGGCGAACTCTTCCGCATGCTGAGCTACCAGAAGATCGGGACGTCCACGATCCAGTCGCGCGCCATCGGCGGAGTGGCGGGCGGGACCTATCTCTTCGCGCTGCCGGGTAGCACGGGCGCCTGCAGGGACGCCTGGGACGACATCCTGGTCTTTCAGCTCGACGCGCGCTTCCGGCCCTGCAACCTGGTCGAGCTGATGCCGCGTCTGAAGGAGCATCTGGTCTGAATCCTCGCCGGGCCGGCGTCTGGCCAGCCCCGAAAGCAGCGTGCTTGCTTCCGCATCGCACCGGAAGGACGCCTGTTTTGGCCCTCGAACACGCCCGTCGCGCATTCGCCGCCGCGCTGCTGACCCTGCCGGTCCTCGCC
>NZ_JBFUIP010000385.1:0-1226 GCF_056401815.1 Aminobacter sp. P4_D5
GAGCATGTCTATGCTGCACTCGATGGTGCTAAGAGCGGCCCGATCGAGGAAGGTAATGTCGGCGGCGGGACAGGCATGAATCTGTTCAATTTCAAAGGCGGCACCGGTACTGCCTCCCGCAAGCTTGCCGCCGAAGAAGGTGGCTATACGGTGGGCGTACTCGTACAAGGTAATTTTGGATCCCGGGCTGACCTTACTATCGCTGGAGCTCCGGTAGGTAAGGAGATCGCCGATTTGCTGCCTGACGTCTCCTGGAAACGTGGTGAGGGCGGCTCGATCATCGTCGTCGTCGCTACAGACGCCCCCTTGTTGCCACATCAACTCAAACGTATAGCGCGCCGAATTCCGCTCGGCCTCGCCAAGACGGGTGGTTATGGCGGCAATGGCAGCGGCGACATCTTCATCGCCTTCTCGACGGCAAACCCACAGGCCTTCAACCAGGAGACCAACACCAAAGTAGACATGGTTTCCAATGACAAGATTGGCCCGCTCTTTCACGCGACCGTTGATGGCACCGAGGAAGCGATCATCAATGCCATGATTGCTGCGGAAACCATGAAGGGGCGTGATGACAATGTCTCCTTCGCCATTCCGCACGATCGCCTGACGGAAATTCTCAAGAAATACAACCGTCTCAGTCAATGACGCCATTCGTCTCGCCGGGGTGCGCTCGGCGAGACAGTCTCCGCACCATACTTCTAAAATTTTTTCACCACCCAAGTCGTACCTAGGGGCTGCCCGGCGTGTTAAACGGCATCCATTACTACTGCGTCAGCCCATACGTCATGTCACAGGCTAGTTTTACTGCTCAAAATCCCCGAATATGTCCTGCAGGCGAGTGAGCATGTTTACTCGCTCGCCCACAGCCTCGCCAAGCACTACAATGACATTGCTCAACATCAGGTCCATGACAGCAGTCATGGTCGCTGCACCATCCCAAAGCGGGCCATGGGAGCCCGGCACTACGAGACAAATGTCAGCTTCCTCCTTTCCCCAAGTACAAAACTCGTCTGTGAGGAGCACGACCATCACGCCTGCTTGGCGGGCCTCTACGGCTAGTGAGCGCGCCTTTGACGCAAATCGACGGACGTCGTGAAGGAATAGGAGGCGTCCCTGGACGGCTCCGTCTAGCAACTCTGCGTAGGTTCCATTGAGACCATCAACAAAACTTACCCGCGGCCGCGTGTAAGACAGTTGGCTTGCGAAATATTCCGCTATTCCGCGAA
>NZ_JBFUIP010000386.1:0-1225 GCF_056401815.1 Aminobacter sp. P4_D5
GAATTGCCCTTGCGTCAGCATTGGCATACTGATTGATTTGAGTGGCTTTGAAGTCGTTTCAATTCGATCGTTTTGCAGATTGCGAAAGGAACTGAAGATGGGGCATAGACTTTCCGATAGCAGCATCGCGACTTGGACTGCCGTAATTGTTCTTTGCGGTGGGCTAGCGTCGGCAGCCCATGCGCAAGACGCGCAAAAACCCAACATCTTGTTCATCGTCTCTGATGACACAGGCTACGGCGACCTTGGTCCTTACGGCGGCGGTGAAGGGCGCGGCATGCCGACGCCAAGTATTGATAAATTGGCCGAAGACGGCATGACCTTCTTCTCCTTTTATGCGCAGCCCAGTTGCACCCCTGGACGCGCCGCTATGCAGACGGGTCGGATCCCGAATCGCAGCGGCATGACCACCGTGGCCTTTCAGGGCCAGGGCGGCGGACTGCCAGCCGCGGAATGGACGCTGGCTTCTGTACTGAAACAGGGAGGATACAAGACCTATTTCACCGGAAAGTGGCATCTCGGCGAAGCCGACTACGCTCTGCCAAATGCCCAAGGCTATGATGTGATGAAATATGCCGGGCTCTATCATCTCAACGCCTATACCTACGCAGATCCGACATGGTTCCCCGATATGGACCCTGCGCTGCGAGCTATGTTCGAGAAGGTCACCAAAGGAGCGCTGTCCGGAAACGCGGGCGAGCCCGTCACGGAGGACTTCAAGATCAACGGCCAATATGTCGACACGCCCACTATCGACGGCAAGGAAGGCGTGGTCGGTATTCCTTTCTTCGACGGCTATGTCGAAAAGGCTGCAATCGAGTTTCTGGACGACGCCGCGAAGGCACCGAACCAACCTTTCTTCATCAATGTGAACTTCATGAAGGTTCACCAGCCGAACATGCCAGCGCCGGAGTTCGAACACAAATCGCTTTCCAAGTCTAAATACGCCGACTCGGTCGTCGAACTCGACACCCGTATCGGACGTATTATGGACAAGCTGCGTGAAACCGGCATGGACAAGAATACGTTGGTTTTTTACACGACCGACAACGGAGCCTGGCAGGATGTCTACCCTGACGCCGGCTACACGCCCTTCCGGGGTACCAAGGGCACGGTACGGGAAGGCGGCAACCGGGTTCCGGCCATCGCTGTCTGGCCGGGCAAGACCAAGCCAGGCGCGAAGAACCATGAAATCCTTGGCGGTCTCGACTTGATGGCCACGTTC
>NZ_JBFUIP010000387.1:0-1214 GCF_056401815.1 Aminobacter sp. P4_D5
GCGTCGTGCTGAGCCTGGAGCGCATGAACCGCTTCCGCTCCGTGGACCCGCTCGACAATTCCCTCGTCGCCGAGGCCGGCTGCACCATCGAGGCCGTGCACAACGCCGCGGCCGATGCCGGTCGGTTATTCCCCTTGCATTTCGGCGCGCAGGGCAGCGCGATGGTGGGCGGCGCGCTGTCGACCAACACCGGCGGCATCAGCACCATCCGCTACGGCAATGCGCGCGACCTCGTGCTCGGCGTCGAGGTCGTGCTGCCCGATGGCCGCGTGCTGGACGACCTGCGCCGCGTCCGGAAGGACAATTCCGGCTATGCGCTGAAGCACCTCTTCATCGGTGCGGAGGGCACGCTCGGCGTCATCACCGCGGCCTCGCTGCGGCTTTTTCCGAAGCTGGCCAAGCGCGAGACGGCGCTGGCCGCGGTGCGCTCCCCGCAGGAGGCGCTGCACCTCTACGCGCGTTGCCAGGAGAGCGGTGCGGAACTCGTCGCCTTCGAGCTGATCCAGCGCAACTGCATCGAGATCACGCTGAAATACGGCACCAATGTCCGCGAGCCGATGCCGCTGAGCACCGAATGGTTCGTCCTCATCGAGGCCGCCAGCACCCATGCCGCCATCCCCGTGCGCGAGGCGCTGGAGGCGGCGCTGATGGCCGGGATCGAGGCCGGCGAGGTGGAGGACGTGGTGATCTGCGAGAGCGAGGCGCAGCGCCAGAACCTCTGGAATATCCGCGAGACCTTCCCGGAGGCCTCCCGCATCGAGGCGCCGGGCCTGCCGACGGATACCTGCGTGCCGGTCTCGGCCGTGCCGGAATTCCTGGCCCGCTGCGCCGCCCTGATCGCAACGCGCTGGCCGGAGGGGCGGATGGTGGCGATCGGCCATCTGGGCGACGGCAACATCCACCTCTCGATGAAGGCGCCGATCGGCATGGGCTTCGCCGAGTTCCAGGCCCGCGCGCCGGAATTCGAGACCATGGTGAGCGAGATCGCGGTGGAACTGGGCGGCAGCTTCTCCGCCGAGCACGGCATCGGCCAGTCGAAGCGGCCCAGCATGGCGCTGCTGAAGTCGCCGGTGGCGGTGGATCTGATGCGGACCATCAAGGCCGCGCTGGACCCCGAAGGGCGGATGAACCCGGGCAAGGTGCTGCCTCCTGCTTGATGCGGGGGCGCGCACCCCCTATCACCGCAGCGGACGGGGCGTAGCACAGCCTGGTAG
>NZ_JBFUIP010000388.1:0-1202 GCF_056401815.1 Aminobacter sp. P4_D5
GTTCTCCACCACCACGGGCTGGCCGATCACGCGGCTCAGCGGCTCCGCGACGACGCGGGCCAGGATGTCGGTGCCGCTGCCGGGCGGGAAGGGCGCGATGAGCCGGACCGGCCGCTCCGGCCAGGCGGCCAGGGCGCGGCCGGCCGACAGCAGGGCGGGAAGCGCCAAGGCGAGGCGGCGCGGCAGTTTTGGCATCATGTCAGGCGGCTCCGAGCTKCCGGGTGGTCTCGCGCACCTCGTGCGAGTCGATGGAAAGGATGGCGTCGCAGGCGCGCTTGGCGTGCTCCGGCGTCAGGTGCATCTCCGCCGCCAGCAGGAACTTTTGGGTCGCGCCGGCGCGGTCGAGCTGGCGTTCGCCGGCACCGCTGTTCACGCGGACATGGCGGAAGAGGCGGCGCCCGTCCTTCAGCGTGAGCTCGACGCCGCCCGAGAAGAACTCGGGATAGCCCGTATCGGGATCGGATTCGCAGCGGGAGATGGCGCAGAGGGCCAGGGTGAGCTCGTCCTTCAGTGCCTCCGGCCGCAGCTCCGCCAAGCCGAAGCGGCCGAGCCGCAGGCAGGTCGCGACGATGAAGGGCGCGCTGAACTTGGCGGCGTATTCCCCTGACGGACGCGCCTTCTCGGCGACGGGCTCGGCGACGATCGGCAGGGTGATCGCGGGCAGCAGGATGCGGATGCCGGCGATGGCGTCCGTGTCCGGGATCTCCTCGCGGAGCATGATGGCCGCATCGGCCGCGCCATGCGCGAAGTGGCAGACCGGATAGGGCTTGATGGCGGTGTCCGCGAGATGCCACTGCGTGCCCAGCCCCGCATCCAGCTCGGACAGCTCGGCCTCGGCCATGTGCGACTGCAGGTGCGAGTCGAACAGCGCGAATTTTCCCTCGTAAGGCCGCGTCGGGCCGACGAAGCCGTTCTTCGCGAGATAGGCCGCGGTGATGCCCGCCATGGCGCCCCAGGCGGGGTGGAAGCGCTTGGTCCAGGCACCCTCCTCGAGGAAGACCTGCACGCCCGAGGCCGTGCTGGCGGTGATGCCCTGGGCGCAGGTGATCCCCGCGGCATCGAGGCCCAGCAGCTTTCCGGCCACCACGGCGCTGCTGAAATGCGAGATGACGCCGGTCGCGTGGAAGCCGGTGTGGTGGAAGCCGCCATGGGCCGCGAGGCCGATGCGGATCGCCGTCTCCATGCCCGCGACATAGGCGACC
>NZ_JBFUIP010000389.1:0-1199 GCF_056401815.1 Aminobacter sp. P4_D5
GGCGGGAGCTCTGCGGGACGGAGCCGCCTCCCTACAACCGCCGCTATCTGGAGAGCCGCCTGGCCTATCGCATCCAGGAACTGGCCTATGGCGGCCTGAAGCCCGAGACGATCCAGCGCCTCGAAGCCCTGGGCGATCAGCTCGATGGCGGCAATCCTGTGGTCCGCCGCATCCGCGGCGACGACAAGCCGATCGCYGGCACRCGGCTGATCCGCGAGTACCAGGGCGTCGAGCACAGCGTGACCGTGCTGCACGACGGCTATGAGTATCAGGGCCGCCCCTACCAATCGCTGTCCTCCATCGCGCGCGCCATCACCGGCACGCGATGGAACGGCTGGACGTTCTTCGGCCTGAAGACCCGGAGGTCCGCAGCATGAAGCGCCCAGCCGCCGAGGCCATCATGCCAGCCATGGTCCGGAAGGTCCGCGCCGCCGTGTACACGCGCAAGTCGAGCGAGGAAGGCCTCGACATGGAGTTCAACTCGCTCGATGCCCAGCGCGAGGCCTGCGAGGCCWATATCGCCAGCCAGCGGTCGGAGGGCTGGGTGCTGGTGCCCGATCGCTAYGACGATGGCGGCGTGTCGGGTGGTACGCTGGAGCGGCCTGCGCTGCGGCGCCTGCTGGCCGACATCGAGCGCGGCCTCATCGACGTGGTGGTGGTCTACAAGATCGACCGGCTGTCGCGCGCGTTGATGGACTTCGCCAAGTTGGTCGAGGTGTTCGACGCCAACAGCGTCACCTTCGTGTCGGTGACGCAGTCGTTCAACACCACCACCAGCATGGGACGGCTGACGCTGAACATCCTGCTCAGCTTCGCGCAGTTCGAACGCGAGGTGATCGGCGAACGCATTCGCGACAAGGTGGCGGCGTCGCGGGCGCGCGGGATCTGGATGGGGGGCTTCGTGCCGCTCGGCTATGACGCGCGGGATCGAAAGCTGCTGGTGAACGATGCGGAGGCGGCGCTGGTACGCAGGATCTTCGAGAGTTTCGTCGAGATGGAATCCGGCACGAAGCTGGTCCAGGCGCTGCGCGCAGAAGGTGCCACCACGAAGCGCGGSCGCRCCTTCACCAAGAGCGACATCTATCGGGTGCTGAGCAACCGCACCTATCTCGGCGAGGCCATGCACAAAGGGAAGTCGCACCCCGGCGAGCACACCGCCATCGTGCCGCAGCCGATGTGGGACGCAGCACATGCCGTGC
>NZ_JBFUIP010000390.1:0-1197 GCF_056401815.1 Aminobacter sp. P4_D5
GGCCGATATCGTCGACCTGCTGGAAGGGTCGGGCCTGATCCTCCACCGCCTCGTCTCGCCGGTGCGGATCGGAACCCAGTTCGGCGGCGATCTCGTGAAGATGAACGCCATCTTCCTGCGCCAGCAGCGCCCCGCGGAAGCCCTCGGGCGCTACCAGCTGCTGGAAGAGATCTGGGCCCTGCCGTCGTCCTTCTGACGACGGCAGGCAGCGGCATCAGCGCAGGATGGCCGGCAGTTCCAGGCCCTTCTCCCGCGCGCAGTCCAGCGCGATGCCGTAGCCGGCATCGGCGTGGCGCATCACGCCCGTCGCCGGGTCGTTCCACAGCACGCGCGCCAGCCGTTCCGCGGCCTCGGGCGTGCCGTCGGCCACGATGACCATGCCGGCATGCTGGCTGTAGCCCATGCCCACGCCGCCGCCATGGTGCAGCGAGACCCAGGTTGCCCCGCTCGCCGTGTTCAGCAGCGCATTGAGCAGCGGCCAGTCGGAGACGGCGTCGGAGCCGTCCTGCATCGCCTCGGTCTCGCGGTTCGGCGAGGCGACGGAGCCGGAATCCAGGTGATCGCGGCCGATGACGACGGGGCCGATCTCGCCGCGCGCCACCATCTCGTTGAAGGCGAGCCCGATGCGATCGCGGTCGCCGAGGCCCACCCAGCAGATGCGCGCCGGCAGGCCCTGGAAGGCGATGCGCTCCTTCGCCATGTCGAGCCAACGATGCAGATGCGTGTCGTCAGGCATGAGCTCGCGCACCTTGGCGTCGGTCCTGGCGATGTCCTCGGGGTTGCCGGAGAGCGCGGCCCAGCGGAAGGGCCCGACGCCGCGGCAGAAGAGCGGGCGGATATAGGCCGGCACGAAGCCCGGGAAGTCGAACGCGTTGGCCAGCCCCTCGTCCTTCGCCATCTGGCGGATGTTGTTGCCGTAGTCGAGCACGGCCGAGCCCATCTTCTGGAAGTCGAGCATGGCCTGGACATGCTGCACCATGCTGCGCTTGGCCGCGGCATAGACCGCGGCCGGGTCGCTCTCGCGCTTGGAAGCCCATTCGGAGAGGGTCCAGCCGGCGGGAAGATAGCCGTTGCCGGGATCATGCGCGCTGGTCTGGTCCGTCACGATGTCCGGCACGACGCCACGGCGCACGAGCTCGGGAAACACCTCGGCGGCATTGCCCAGCAGGCCGACGCTGATGGCCTTCTTCTCCGCCG
>NZ_JBFUIP010000391.1:0-1191 GCF_056401815.1 Aminobacter sp. P4_D5
GATAAACCGCCTTGCCCTCCACGCGCGTCCACTGGCGTGTTGGGGCATCCAGAAAAATCGTTGGTATAGGCGTTGGTACGACGGCAACATGGTGACTGCCGATACCAACAGCCAGGCCGCCCTATGCCTTTGTCTGACGTTAAAATTCGAACCGTGAAACCGACGAGTAAGCCAACCAAGCTCTCGGACGGCGGTGGCCTCCACCTTAGTGTCCGTCCGGGAACAGCTTGAATCTATGGAATCATTTATGATTCGATGACGCCTGCACGATTCGCGGGAGCTTTGAGATGTGGACGCAAGAGAACCGCGGTCGGTATGACCGGAGCAAGCTGCGCTATCCCAGCGATCTTACCGACGAGGAGTGGGGCCTGATCAGCCCAATGATCCCGCCCGCCAAGCGAGGCGGCAACAAGCGCACGGTGTCCGAGCGCGATATCGTCAACGGCGTGATGTACATCCTCAGCACCGGCTGCCAGTGGGCGGCGCTGCCGAAGGATCTGCCACCACGCAGCACGGTGAACGACTATTTCCGGCGCTGGGACTGGGACGGCACGCTCGGCCGGATCCATCACGCGCTCTACGTGAAGTGCCGGGAGTTCGCAGCACGCGAGGSCAGYCCGACGRCKGCGATCATCGACAGCCAGAGCGTCAAGAGCGCGGAAAAAGGGGGGCGTCGATTGATCCGCCGGGCTTCGATGCGGGCAAGCGGATCAAGGGCAAGAAGCGCCACCTTCTCGTAGATACCCAAGGCCTGCTGCTGCACGCGATCATCCACGCCGCCGATATCCAGGACCGCGATGGCGGTGTGCTGCTGATGGGATCGCTGTTCGGGTTGTTCCCGTTCCTGCTGAGGCTCTACGCCGACAGCGGCTACCAGGGGCCGAAGTTCCAGGCTGGACTGCACGGAGCCTGTCGCCAGATCAACCTCGCAATCGTCAAGCGTTCCGAGTTGCACAAGTTCGTCGTGCTGCCGAAGCGTTGGATCGTGGAGCGGACCATCGGCTGGCTGAACCGCTGTCGCCGCCTGGCCAAGGATTGGGAGTGCCTGAACCAGAACGGGCTCGCCTTCCTGCGCTGGGCATCCATTCGGATGATGCTCCGAAAGCTTTGCCAACACGCAGGATGATCACGGATGGACACTTAGGATCACGCCAGCCGGCGGGAAGCTCTGGCGCTTGGCCTATCGCCACC
>NZ_JBFUIP010000392.1:0-1190 GCF_056401815.1 Aminobacter sp. P4_D5
TTCCTCGGCTACGGCCGGTGCCGCGCCCAGCAGCAGCGAGGCGACCATCACGACACGTCTACAGCTGTTCAGATAAAGATCTGTGCGGAGATCGTACATATTTTTCAGTGACATGACGGAAGTTGAGGGAGTTGCCCGAATTTCGCAAGCAAGCTCGCCCCCGAACAGCCGGCTATCTGATCCAGGACCGCCTGTCCTTCGTGCGCTTCCTCGGCCGGGGCCTGGCGGGCCCGGCGGCGGAGGCGAACGCGATCTGGACATTCCGCGAGGCGCCCAAGCGGGCGGCCCCGGTGAGATGCGCTGTTTGCGCGCTTCGGTGCCACGCTGCGGGCCAGCGATCATCTGCCATGGGCGGGCAGATCGTCGATGCGACTATCGTGGCCGCGCCTGGTCCTGAAAGACCATTCGCTCTCTGGCGCGCGGAAGCCATGCGGCATCTTCTCATGTCGGCCTACGTTGACCATCGCCCCACCCGGCGATACGCATATCGCGCATGCTTCTGATGAGCCTACATCGAATGACGTGGCGGCTTCTTCCCGTCCTGATGGCGCTGCTCATCCTCGGGACGGTGCCGCACGCGCATGCCTTCGAGGGCCATGGCGTCCAGGCCTCCATGCACTCGACCCAGGACGGACAGGACCAGGGCGGCCAGGCCGCGCCCTGCGACGTGCATTGCGCCATGTGCCACGTGGCCTCCCTGCCGCCGCTGGATTTCCGCCCCGCCGCGCCGGTCGCGGCCACCCAAACGGCGTTGACCGGCTCCGATACATTCCGCCTCGGCCATGTWGGCGSCGCGCCGCAAAGACCTCCCAGGCTGTTCGCGATCGTCTGAGCGCGGCTGCCGTCCGGCATACGCGCTGCGTCTCGTATCGCGTGTCCGCCGGAAGGCCTGCCCATGTTCCATCGCGTCCTGCGCCATGCCGCCCTGGCTTGCGCGCTGATTCTCTCCACGCCCGCCCTCGCCCACGAGGGCTCTGACGAGGCGGCCGCCGGTTCCTTGTCGGCGCGCCCGCGCATCGCCGTGCATTCGCAGCTCTACGAGCTGGTTGCCGTGCGGGAATCGTCCGACCAGCTTCGGATCTGGCTCGACCACTTCGACGGCAACGCCCCTGTCACCGATGCGCGCATCGAGGCGACGCTGGGCGACGCCCGCATCGCCGCCGAGCCGCAGCCGGACGGCACCTATCGCC
>NZ_JBFUIP010000393.1:0-1179 GCF_056401815.1 Aminobacter sp. P4_D5
ACTTGGTCTTGGGCGTTATCGCGGCCTCGAGCTGCTCGGGCGTCATCTTGAAACCCTGGTTCTGCCCGGCGGCGACGATGACCGGCTTGCCGCCCGCCAGCGCCACGATGTCCGGATAGGAGACCCAGCAGGGGGCGGGGATGATCGCCTCGTCGCCATCGTCCAGCGTGGCCAGCATGGCGTTGAAGATCACCTGCTTGCCGCCGGTGGAGACGATGATCTGCTCCGGCTTGTAGTCGAGCCCGTGCTCGCGCTTGAAGTAGCCGGCGGCGGCCTTGCGCAGCTCGGGCGTCCCGGCGACGTCCGTGTAGCGCGTGTCGCCGGCCTGGATGGCGGCGATGGCGGCATCCTTGATGTGCTGGGGCGTGTCGAAATCGGGCTCGCCGGCCGAAAGGCTGATGACGTCTTTCCCGGCCGCCTTCAGCTCACGCGCCTTCGTGGAGATGGCGATGGTCTGGGAGGGAGAGATGCGGTCGAGCCGTTCGGCGATGAGGTTCATGATCCGTCCTAGGAATCCGCGGGGAAATTCGCGGCGGCGGACCGTAATCTCGCCCGCCGCGCTGTTCAACCCGCGCGGCGTCGGATCACCCATGCAAACCCGCTCATCACGGCGGCGACGGCCAGGAAGACGACCGCCAGCGCATTGGCCTCGGGCGTCATGCCGAGGCGGAGCTGGGAAAAAAGGTAGACCGGCAGTGTGGTGGCCCCAGGGCCGGAGACGAAGCTCGCCAGCACCACGTCGTCGAGCGAGAGGGTGAAGGCCAGGAGCCAGCCGGCGGCGAGGCTGGGCGCGATCAACGGCAGGGTGACGGTGTGGAAGACGGCGAAGGGCGAGGCACCGAGGTCGGAGGCGGCCTCCTCCAGCGTCGGGTCGAGCGCGACCAGCCGGGCCTGCACCAGCACCGCCACATAGGCCATGCCGAGCGAGGAATGGGCGAGCCAGACCGTCACGGCGCCGCGCTGTGCCGGCCAGCCGGTCAAGGCCTGGAAGCCCACGAAAAGCAGCAGCAGGGACAGGCCCGTCACGACCTCGGGCAGGACCAGGGGTGCGCCGGCCAGGGCACCGAAGACCGGGCGTCCCGCGAAGGGGCCGTGCCGCGCCAGCACCCAGCCCAGCGCCAGGCCCAGAAGAGTCGCAAGGCTCGCCGAGGCGGCGCCGATGCGGAGCGAGAGCCAGGC
>NZ_JBFUIP010000394.1:0-1173 GCF_056401815.1 Aminobacter sp. P4_D5
GCCCCTGGCTAGCCAGGTTGATCGCCAGCACCAGGACCAGGATGCACAGGCCCGGCAGGGTCGAAACCCACCAGGCATCGACCAGGAAGTCGCGCCCATCCGCCACCATGGAGCCCCAGGAGGGCGTCGGCGGCTGGACGCCCAGGCCGAGGAAGGAGAGCGAGGCCTCCATGATGATGACATAGGCCATGCGGACGGTGGCCACGCCCAGCACCGGCGACAGCACGTTGGGCAGGATCTCGCGCAGCATGATATGGGCGGGCGAGCAGCCCAGTGCCCGCGCCGCCTCGACGTAATCCTGCTCGCGGGCCGCCAGGGTCTCGCCGCGCACGACGCGGCAGGTGAAGACCCATTCCTTCACCACCAGCGCCGCGACGATGTTGTGCAGCCCCGGCCCCATCATCGCCATCAGCCCGACCGCGAAGACCAGATAGGGAAAGCCGAGCAGCGTATCGACCAGGCGCGAGATCAGCGTGTCCGCCCATCCCCGCAGATACCCCGCCGTCAGCCCCGCCAAGGTGCCGATGACAGCGGCGATCCCCACGACCATGGCAGCGACCGAGAGCGAGACCCGCGCGCCATGGATCAGTCGCGAAAGGATGTCGCGCCCGAGTGAATCGCAGCCGAGCCAGTAGCCGGGCTCCGTGTTCTCCTCCATCCAGGCGGGCGCGCAGAGCCGGCGGAGCAGATCCGTGTCGGTGGGGTCATGCGGCGCGACCCATGGGGCCAGCAGGGCCAGCAGCGCCACGGCCAGCACGATGGCGCAGGCCAGCACGGCGGTGCGGTTCTCKAGCAGCCGCCGCAGCGCCAAGCCGGTGGGCGAGAGCTCGGGCGCTTCGGCCACGCTGTCGCTCAAAGGCGCACCTTGGGATTCAGGCTCGCATAGAGCAGGTCGGCCGCGAAGTTCAGGACGACATAGATCACCGCGTAGAGCAGCACCGCCGCCTGAACGAGCGGGTAGTTGCGCGCGAAGATGCTCTCCACCACCACGCGGCCGAGCCCCGGCCAGCCGAAGACCGTCTCGACGATCATGCTGCCGCCCAGCAGCGCGCCGGTAGCCCACACGGCGCTTCTCCTGGTCCACCTCGGTCTCGGCGGCGTCGATCAGCCGGTCCACCTCGGCATTGGAATAGCCGGCGCTATTGCCGCGGCCGCCGGTCCGCAGGGTCGGCT
>NZ_JBFUIP010000395.1:0-1171 GCF_056401815.1 Aminobacter sp. P4_D5
GGGTGGACCGCGTGGCGGAGGCCATCGCCATCGCCCAGCGCTCCCGCCGCATCGCGCTGCAGGCGATCGGGCTGGGCATGGGCATGTCGATCGTCGCCATGGCGATCGCGGCGGCCGGGTTCCTGCCCCCCCTGGCGGGAGCACTGGTGCAGGAGGTGATCGACGTCTTCGCGATCCTCTTCGCGCTGACCGCGCTGCGGCCGGGCCATGGCGAGGCGGTGTCCTCGAACTTGCCGCCGGAGGCGGGTCTCGCCGAACGCGAGGCCGAGCATGAAGGCCTGCGGCGGTTGGTGGAGGCGCTGCGCAGCGCGGGCGAGGCGATCGGCCCCACGCCCTCGGCCCTGCCGGCCTTTCGGACCCTGGAGACCCGCCTGCGCACCGAATTGCTGCCGCATCAGCGCGAGGAGGAGCGGGCCCTTTATCCGGCCGCGGCCCTGCGACTGGGCGGGCAGGATCCGATGGCGCCGCTCATCCACATGCATGCCGAGATCGAAGCCCTGGTGGCTCGGATCGCCACATTGCTCCGCCTGGCAGAGGCGAATTGGGCTGCCAGCGGCCCCGAGCTGCAGCGGGCGCTCTTCGCGCTGGAGGCGTTGCTGCGCGTGCATCTCGGCGCCGAGGAGGAGGTTCTGGCGGGGTTTTCGACGGCACCGGGTGGGGCGGCGGCATCATGAGCGCACAGAACTCCGCCTGGCACGTGGGCACGGCGGAGAAGGCGGCGGAGGATCTGAATGTTGATCTTCAGTTTGGACTGAGCGGTGAGGAAGCGGCCAAACGTCTGAGGCAGCATGGCCCCAATGCGCTCGCTCAGGCTAGGCCGCGCTCGGCCCTGGCTCTTCTGGGCCGGCAGTTTCGCAGCCTCATGGTGGGCCTGTTGATCGCGGCAGCCGGCGTCGCGCTGGCACTCGGCGATGGGGTCGAGGCGTTGGCGATTGTCGTGGTGATTCTGGTGAACGCGGCGATCGGCTTCGCCACGGAATGGAAGGCGGGTAGCGCCCTTGCCGCATTGCGGGGCCAGGACGTCGCCAGTGCGCATGTGCTGCGCGATGGCGCGGCCCATGAAATACCGGCCCGTGACCTTGTGCCGGGGGACATCGTCATCCTCGCCGCCGGCGATCGCGTGCCCGCCGATGGCCGGTTGATCGAGGATGCGCGGCTCCAGCTCGACGAG
>NZ_JBFUIP010000396.1:0-1169 GCF_056401815.1 Aminobacter sp. P4_D5
CTTGATTGGTCAGGCTTAGGACGCGGGACTTGGTACATTTCCGCCAAGCCATGGTCGCGCAGCAAGGTTAATCGCCGGTAAATCTACGTCGGCGGCGGAACCAGGCGGGGCAAGCTACGGCATGCGACGGTGACCGAGATATTGGTGCCGTGACCGCAGAAACGGCCCGCCGAGTTCAGGTTCGACAGGCCGTTCTTGCCGCCCTCTGAAACCTGCCGAGACACCAGTGGGCGCGCGCCAACCATACTCCACTGTTGCCTAGAAACCAAAAGGCCTGCCAGCGGGCGGCCGACAGGCCCTATGCTAGAGCGACTTGCCATGAGGGATAGCTAAGTCACTCCACGGAGACCACCATTGCGGCGCGATGGGATTTCCTCCGTGCGACCCAACGTCCTTCGATCCATCCGGTTCCCATAAACAAAAAGAGCCCTCCACCTTTCGGCAGCGGGGCGAAGGGGATGGAGAAGCGCGTTGCAATTCAGTTGGCGGCCTGCGTGACGATGCGGGTGATTTCGCCGCAGCGCTCCTCAATCGAGTCACTCTCTTGTAGCCGCGCGATGTGAACGACAGCCAGGCGTTCCAGGTCATCCTGGACCTGTTCGTAGGTCTTACCCAACAGCCGCAGTGCTTCGGCGACCTGGATGCTGGTGTACTCGGACGTGTCGAGTTTGCAGACCACACCGTAAGCGACCGACAGTGCTGCCTTGTCGAAGGCCTGAAGCCGCTCGAAGGCGCCGGCGTCGCTCACGCATCTGGTGATACCGCCAACGATGAGCAGGAAGACCAGGAGGGCAGCTGCCTTGGCTTTGTTGATGGTCTCCATGTCAGTCCTCCCCGTGGCGGCCAAAAGTCAAACGGCCATTGTGCGACTGACATACCACTTGCCATCACACTGCCTGTATTCCACTATTGGCAGATGCATAGGGGGGCCCGGCAAATGGCAAGTGAAAACTAGCCAATCTTCGATAAATGGTCTGAAGCGCTGGCCAAAGTAGTGGCCGCGCAAGATCATTACATAGATACCGCCAAGCGGAACCCTTCAGCGTTGCAGGCGGCATTGGCCGACTTTCACCACGCACTGGGCGAATACAAAGCAATCTCTGACAAGATCGACGCCGAGCAGCCTTTAGACGCTGAAAAAGCCCCGCCACCTTTGGGAACGCTGTCAG
>NZ_JBFUIP010000397.1:0-1169 GCF_056401815.1 Aminobacter sp. P4_D5
GCCATGACGAGCGGCGAGATCGACGACACTTCGTCGGATCCGTTCAACGGCTTCAACGTCGGCTCGACCTTGCTGCGGACCGGCTGGACCGGCACCTCGACGCGGCACATCTTCGAATCGCCGGTGCTGCGGCTGAGCCAGCCGCCCTACGACTATCGGCTCGCCTTCAGCGACGGGCTCCGTGGCCTGGATGCCGAGGCCAAGGCCGTGCTCACGAGCGAGACCGCGGCCCTGAAGGCGCAGTCGGTGGAGCTGGGGCGTTCGGCCAATGCGGTGCTCGCGATCTACCGGTATTACGACGCCATCTCCTCGGCCTTCGGCGAGGGGCTGGAGCCGGGCATGGAGACCTATGGCTGGGGCCTCGCGCGATTGATCCTGGATATCCTGGACGCGACCGGCGCGCCGCAGGTCTACCTCGTCGCGCATTCGATGGGCGGACTTGTCGCCCGGACCTTCCTGCAGAACGACAAGCCGCTGGACGAGGCGCATGTCCTCAACCGGCCAGGATGCCGGGCGGTCTCGGCCCTGCTGCGGAACGAGCGCACCAAGCGCATCTCGGAGGAGGACTGGACGCGCGCCCGCCAGGCCGTGCGCCGCTTCTTCACCTACGGCACGCCGCACAAAGGCATCACCGCGAGGGGCGGCTTCGGCAACCAGCTTCTCTCGCTGGGCGGCAATCTCGGGATGACCGTCGGCAACTTCGCGCAGGACCACATGCGGGAGTATCTGAACCTGGGGACAGCGCAGGACGTGAACTCGCTGAGCATCTACCCCGTCGAGAATGCCTTCTGCCTCGTGGGCACCGCGGCCTCCGACTATCCGGCGGCGATGGGCATGTCACGCCGCCTCATCGGCGAGATGAGCGATGGGCTCGTCGAGATCGACAATGCGGTGGCCCTGGGGCCGGATCTCTCGGACGGGGCCGTGCCCGGCGCCACCGTCATGGCCGCGCGCGCCTATGTCCGGCGGGCCCATTCGGGCCCCTACGGCATGGTCAATTCCGAGGAGGGCTTCGGCAATCTGAGCCGCTTCCTGTTCGGTGACATCCGGGTCGAGGGCGACCTGCTGGTGAGGCGGGTCGACCTTCCTCCCGCCCTGCAGTCGCAGGTCGATGCCGCGACGGCCCAGGGCCAGGATGCGGGCATCCGCGCCTCCTATGTCTTCGAGAC
>NZ_JBFUIP010000398.1:0-1165 GCF_056401815.1 Aminobacter sp. P4_D5
CGCCAAGCTGCGCGACAGCGGCGTCGATATCCGCGTTTAGCGCGCTCTCAGTTGTAAAAACGATACCGTTCACCCCGCCTTTGCGTCTCGCGGCTTATGCCGATATCGCGCAGCAGATGCCGCGACAGGTCGCAAATCCGCGCCTCGCCACGCGTCACCTTGCGCCGCGGCAGTGCGGCAAACAGCAGCCGGATTGCGGATCGAACCTTGGTCAGCAGCTTCGGTGCGGATCGACCAGTCACGGATGCTCGCGGCACAGATGTTACCTTCAACGACCCAGACATGACGGCAGTCCGCCTCAGGTCGCGGGAAACAAGGAACGCGTGCCGAAATGGCGAAGCGCCGACAGCAGATCGCCGAAAGCCGGCAGTCTCCAGTCACCGGCATTTGTCACAACAACCGACTGCTTCGGAAACTCGCCAATTGTTACACCTCCCGAAGTGCCCAAGCCTGTCATCACGATCAGCGCCAGCGACGCCGCAGCCATCAAGAGTCTGCGCATGAAAACCTCCTGTTGAAAGGGCGCGGTATCGCACCCGTAACTTGAGGCTAGGGCCCCACGAGGACACGCGGCATCGTGCAGATGCAGTGTTTTTGCGCCGGATCTGTAGTATTTCTGGCGTTGCTGCGGCGCATCGGCGCTCGGGGGAGATTTCAATCGATGTCCCACAACGGCCACACAAACGACCCGCTCGCCGGCCTTTCGGCGCGCGAGCGCGCGGTGGCCAGCATGTTCGCCGCCGGGCTCACCTACCGCAAGATCGGCGAGAGCCTGTTCATCGCACCGACCACCGTTCGCACGCATCTGTCGACGATCTACCGCAAGCTCGGCGTCGGCACCAAGCTCGGCCTGGCGCAACTCGTTGCCGCAACTCCCGATCCAGTGCGGGTCGATGGCCAAATCGAGGCTGGTTTTCCCCCGCCCTCGCTCGCGCAAGCCGCATCCGCGACGCCGCCCTTGCCGATCCTGGTGCTGCCGCTCAAGAACATCTCCGGCGATGCCGAGCAGGACTATTTCGCCAACGGCATCACCGAAGACATCATCACCGATCTGTTCAAGGTTTCTGGCCTATCCGTCCTCGGCCGCAACGCGATGATCACCTTCGGCAACGCTGCCGAAAGCCCGCAGGAATGGGGCGCTCGTTTCAACGCTGCGGCCTTCCTC
>NZ_JBFUIP010000399.1:0-1164 GCF_056401815.1 Aminobacter sp. P4_D5
CAGCAACCTGGCCGATCATGCTGCGGCTGCCGAGAAAGCTGCCGAAATGCGCCTCCTCATCGGCGAAGGCGACGACATCCACCGGCAGCCCTGCCCGCGCCAGCGCGAGGCCGGCGAGCACGCCCAGCGCGCCGTCCAGCCAACCCGCCTCGTTCTGCGTCTCGATATGGCTTCCGACCAACAGCCGCGGCCCTTCGCCACTGTGCTTGCCGAGCACGTTGCCGATGCCGTCGATGCTGGGCTCCAGCCCCACCTCCGCCATTCGGTTCATGAGCCAGCGGCGGCTTTCCATGTCCTGCGGCGTATAGGTCGGGCGGTGCACGCCCGTCTTGAACTCGCCGATTTTCCGGAGCTCGTGGAGATCGGCGAGGAACCTGATGGTATCGACCTCAGCCACGCAGATAGGCCTCCGCGGCGTCCGCGAGGATACGGATGTTCAGCGCCAGATCTTCCTCCTTCGTGTCCTCGGCCCAATGGTGGCTGATGCCGTTGATCGAGGGCGTAAAGAGCATCGCCGACGGCATCACGCGGGCCATGTACTGCGCGTCGTGGCCGGCGCCGCTGGGCATGTGCTGCCACTGGCCGTTGGCATGCTTGGTCGCGGCCTCCGCGAGCGTCGCCTGCATCGCGGGATCGCAGGGCGCGGGCTTGCTGCGGCTCATCACCTCGACGGTGGAGACGGTGCGCTCGGTGCGGTTCATCTCCTGCACGACGGACCGCAGGCAGGCCTCCAGGCGCCCCAGCACCTCCTCGCTGATGTCGCGGAATTGGAAGAGCACCTCGGCCTTGCCCGGGATGATCGAGGGCGCGCCGGGGTCGAGCGCGATGCGCCCGCAGGTCCAGACCGTGCGCGGGCCGCAGAGCATGGGGAACTCCCGGTCGATCCGCGCCAGCATGCGCACAGCGGTGAGGCCGGCATCCTTGCGCTCGGCCATGGTGGTACCGCCTGCATGGTCCTGCATGCCCTCGATCAGGATGCGGAACTGCCAGATGGCGACGATGCCAGTGACGACGCCCGCGCGCAGGCCCTGGGATTCCAGCTGCGTGCCCTGCTCGATATGSAKCTCGAARAAGCCCTTRTAGCGGGCGGGATCGAGGCGCAGCCGCGGCTTGCCTTCGAGGCCCGCCTCCTTCAGCGCCTGGCGCAACGGCTTGCCGTGGTAG
>NZ_JBFUIP010000400.1:0-1145 GCF_056401815.1 Aminobacter sp. P4_D5
ACGGACATCGTCTCGTCCATCGGCTCGGCCGGTGGGAAGACGGGCTGGTAGGTGTTGGTGATGCGGTCCCCGGCGATACCGAACTGCTCGATGATGTCCTGCCGCGCATGCTCCGACACCGTGACGATATGCTCGGCGTCGCGCACCAGGATCCGCAGCGTGTTCAGCCAGCGCGACTTGATGTCGAGCGTCGCCCAGGGCAGCCGCAACGGGATCAGGTCATGGATGGTGTAGATGTTGCGCGCGCCCACCAGCCGCATGGCGTGGCTGTAGGTCCAGTGCATGAGCTCAGGCGGCCTGCCCTGGACCCGCACCGGCAGCAGCCGCTTGGTCACGGAAAAATTCACCAGCGCCCGGCCGAAGGCGTCGTTGGCGTTCCATAGCTCGTCCACCGGCGGCAGGCTGGCCGTGGTGAAGCTCCTGTAGGTGATGGCGGAGGTGGCGCTGCTGTCCACCATGCGCGAGATCTGCACCGGCTGGGCCAGCGGTCCGCGCGGCTCCTTCGCCATGTCGATCAGCCGCTGCCGCAGCGAACGGTTGGGCCGGGCGCGGGCGTCGAAGAAGCGCACCTCCCGTTCCGTCGCGTCCTTGAGCCGCGGCATGGGCCGGCCGTAGAGGATGCCCAGATTGGCGCCGAGCCCCCGCAGCGTGGCCGCATGGCCCCGCGAATAGGTGGAGATGCCGGTGCCATGGGAATGGGTGAGCGAGAAGCCGTCCATCCAGATACGAGGGGAATCACCGAGCATGCACCCACCTTGCCTTCGCGGCGACAAGGCGACAAGGCTGCCATGAAATCACCCGCATCTGCCGGCACATCCTCGCCCCGAGACACAGGAATGCTCTGCCACATGAGTGCAACCGACATCGTTCCCGTCATTCTCTCGGGCGGAACGGGCAGCCGGCTCTGGCCGCTGTCGCGCGAGTCGAATCCCAAGCAGTTCTGGCCGCTGCTGACGGGGCGCACGATGGTGCAGGAGACGGCCCATCGCGCCTCCGGCCCTGGCTTCGCGCCGCCGATCGCCGTGGTGGGCGAGGCGCACCGCTTCCTGGTGGCCGAGCAGTTGCGCGACGCCGGCATCGCCAATCCGCAGATCATCCTGGAGCCGGAGGGCCGCAACTCCGCCCCGGCCATCGCGACCGCCGCC
>NZ_JBFUIP010000401.1:0-1136 GCF_056401815.1 Aminobacter sp. P4_D5
ACCGGATTGAGACGGCGCGACGGCTGGCAGGTTTGACGGACCGAATCCTCAAGGGGGCCAGACCTGGTGACGTGCCAATGAGGCTAACAGGAGCCATCATTTGGGCATCAATCTCACGGTCGCCCGCGACATCGGCGTGACGATCCCCCCGAAGTGCTCGCGCGCGCGGACCAGTKTATTGAGTGAGCCCGACCGCCGGTGGGGCGGCATGAGCTGACGCGGCGCTCATATCGCAGCACGTCTGAGCATAGTGGGGCTCGTGGCGGCGCGAATCACGGGCATGCCGGCTCAGAAATTTACTCGTCGTTCCGACGTGGGGGCTGCGGCTTGCGCCCCCTGTCCCGACAAATGGACCGTCGAAAAAGTCGCCAATTGGCGCGCTCGGGGTCTCCGCACTTGGAGACCTCCAAGAGCCCTCTTTTGCGGGAGCTGCTGGGAGAGGAATGGCTGTCGATGCTGGCGCAGATGGTTGCCGTGGCGGTCGGTGCTTGTGTCTGTGGCCTTGTTGTCGAGGGCGCCGAACTCGCTCCCTACTCTCGGCTCATATACCGGTGCGGTTCGCTGGCTGAGTCAGACGAGGCGGCGCATATTGTAAGCGATGTTCACCAAGCCGATCTACACCCGCGCCCTGGCAATGCCGATGGTGCGCACGGCCAGCGCCATCGGACCCTTCTGCCAGGCAAAGACATGTTCGACGGCCGAGCGCACGACCGATTTACGGGCATTGGCCTGTTGCGTCTGCGAAGGCATCGCAGACCCTGGGGCTTCTTGCGGTGAATGCACGACACCAGGCCGCGCGCCGCCAACATCGTCTCGTTCTTCGCCGATCGGTAGGCGTGACGGCCCAGACATCGCTGGCCGTGTTGTCGGCATCGAGCACCACCTCCACCCACGCGCCGTCATGGCCCGCGGCAGGAGTCGCTGCCCCGGTCGGCAAGCGGTGAGTGAATCAGCCGGCCCTCATAGGGGTCGGTGGCTTTTAGGGTCCTCCAAGCATGCCAGATACGGCGTCCAGTGCAGTACAGTCCATGCCAAGGGGCTAAAAGGAACAACGGATCCCAAGTATCTCCGGCAGGAATGCGGCGAGCAGTTCCATCAGGAAGTGTTCGAGGAAACCATCCTCAGCCGCTCCGAAC
>NZ_JBFUIP010000402.1:0-1133 GCF_056401815.1 Aminobacter sp. P4_D5
GCACGGAATTCGCCATCCCGCTGTTTGAAGACACGCGTCTGATCGCAGCCACAAATTTTGCCGCGTTCCTGGCGACACTGCTGATCATGAATGTCGGTCTGGCGCGCCGTTACGACGCTTCACCACCTTTGCGGTCTATGGCTGCATTCTTTGTCGTGGCGACCATTGCCGTTTACTTGACGCAAGGGCTTGAGCGCGACTCGCTGTTGCGCATGATGACGTTCCAGACACCTTATGCCATCGCCCAGGTCATCGGCGCGGTGATCGTCTTGCGGTCGCGCCAGGCGCTCAGCCAGTTCGATTACGTGCTTTCGGGCGTGTTGTTGGCAAGCGCGCTGCAGTTCTTTTCAAAACCCTATCTGGCGCTCGCCGTCGGCGGATCCGGTGCGGACCCGCATTTTTATCTGCAGAGCACCTATGCGATGGTTTCGCAGGCATTGGGGACGGTGTTCGCCCTGTCCATCGCGCTGTTGCTGCTGGTCATCTTGGTGCGCGACATCCTTGCGGAAGTGACGCAGAAGTCGGAGACAGACGCGCTGTCGGGCCTGCTCAACCGCGGCGGTTTCGAGCGACGGGCCGAAACGGCGCTGCGCGAGGCGACGCGGCAGGGGCTGCCGGTGACGCTGATCATCTCCGACCTCGATCATTTCAAGTCGATCAATGACAATTACGGCCACGCTTCGGGCGACCGCGTCATCGAGGCGTTCGCGCGCTTCGTCAGCGAATCCAAGGCAGGCCACCACATCGCCGGGCGAATCGGCGGCGAGGAATTCGCCATCATGCTGCCGGGCGCGCATCTGGCGTCGGCACGACTGTTTGCCGAAGGCGCGCGCAGCGCCTTCTCCGGCCTGCCGATCGAGGGCCTGCCGCCGCACTGCCGCTTCACGGCAAGCTTCGGCGTCGCCGAACTCGCCGCAGGCGAAGGGATAGATCATCTGATGATCCGCGCGGATGCCGCGCTCTACGAGGCCAAGAAGGACGGGCGCGATTGCGTCAGGGTTTCGGGTACGGTGGCGCTGTTTAGCGATTCGACAGTGGTGCCGTTCGGCATCAAGCCGCCGAACCGGTAGTCGTCGCAGCTACCAGTCAGCGGCAGCGCAGGCCGGGCTGGGGAATTACGCCCTCGGAAAAGC
>NZ_JBFUIP010000403.1:0-1133 GCF_056401815.1 Aminobacter sp. P4_D5
GGACAGCCGCGGGAAGAGCGCCGGGTTGGTCGCCAGCGTCGTCACATCCATCAGCAGGATGGTGTGGCCGTCCGGCGGGCTCTTCGCCACGAAGTCGCCACCGATATTGCCGCCGGCGCCGGGCCGGTTCTCGACGATCACGTTCTGGCCGAGGGTGCGCGTGAGTTCCGGAGCCATGAGGCGCGCCAAAATGTCGCTGGTGCCACCCGGCGCGTTCGGGATGATGAAGCGGATCGCATGGTCGAAGGTCTGCGCCCGCAGGGCCGGCGCCGCGAGCGGCGACGCCGCGGCGCCAAGGGCCAGGCGCATGATGGAACGACGGTTCATTGTTGAGTCCTCCTGGCCCGATCCTATCCTGGCCTTCAGGCGGCTGTCGCCCTTTCTCCGGCCTCGGCGAGAGAGCGGCCCAGCCGCTCCAGCAGCAGATCAATGTCGCGGATATCCTCCGGCGTCAGCCGCGGACCGGGCTGGCGCATGGCGGCGCTGCGGATGGCGCCGCGCCGGCGCAGCACCTCCTTCCGCGCGGCCACGCCCCAGAAACCCTGGCCCTCGTAGTTCAGCAGCGGGAGGTAGCGATCGAACAGGTCGCGCGCCGCCTCCCGCTGGCCGGCGACGTGCAGGCGATAGACCTGGGACAGCATCTCCGGATGCGAGAAGCCGGACATGGGTCCGTCGGCGCCGTGATCCAGTTCCGTCGGCAGGTAGAGCGCGTTGTTGCCGGTCAGGATTGCCACGCGCCGCTTCTGGCCCGCGCGCAGCTTGGTGATCTTCGCCGGGCTCGGGATGTCCTCTTCCTTGATCACCTGGATCTGCGGAAAGGCCTCGATGAGCCGCAGTATGGAGGGCACGGACATCCAGACGCCCGTCGTGAAGGGAAAATCCTGCAGCACGACGGGTACGTTGCCGATGCGCCGGAACACCGCGTCGAAGTAGCCGAAGAGTTCCTCTTCGGTGCGCAGGCCATTGGGCGGGGCGATCATCACGCCCGCCGCGCCGAGGGCCATCACCTTTTCTGTCAGCTCGGCGAGGGCGGCGAGGCTCGGGTTGCTCACGCCGACGACCACCGGATGGCCCTGCGCCCGACGGATGAAGCGGCCGGCGACGGTCAGCGCCTCCTCCGCGCCGAGCTTGCC
>NZ_JBFUIP010000404.1:0-1132 GCF_056401815.1 Aminobacter sp. P4_D5
AGTGCCGCTTTTTGCGGACCGTTCCGGGGAGGCGGGACGGCAGGTCCGCCGCTTCGTGGCCAACGTTTTGTTCCGTTRGCAATCTGCTGGACGCGGCGCGTTGCCTGAACCTGGCACGTTCGGGTGATGCCCCCATCTCCCGGCGCGCCATCACCGCGTCCACCTAAAAACTAGGCGCGTCAGAGGCTTCGAGGAACGTTACCGGGGGTTACATGTCACTGTTACGCGGGCCGCTCGGAACGTCGGCCAGTGTCTTAGGGGCGACTTTCGGTAAGGGGATGCCCTACTGCAACGCGCCAGAACATCCTCGCGCGACCAAACAGACGGAAGCCGCTCCAGCCTGAATTCAGGCAACAAAAAAGCCGGATCCAAGAAGATCCGGCTGAGTTTGATTGGAAGTGCCGATTAAGGCGAACCTCCAGAGGGGAACACTCAAGGGCGCTAATGGGAGGAGGAACGCGCCCCGGAGATGATCAATATATGTGCTCATCATGCCCAACAAACAAGCATCTATTTTGCATCGCACGCATGCAAAAAGACGCAGGCTGTGGTCCAACAATGTTAGAAGCCGAATAGGACCAGATTTCATGCCAAAAATCGCATGTTATCGATGCTGCAGCGCACGCGAACGGGCCATTTCCCAACAAAAACCCGGAGAAATCTACGCTGCCGTGCGATGCTGGCAAAGCGGGCACGACGAGATCATTATTGCAGCGGAAGCCAAGCCAATAGGCAGCATGCCTGGGTTTCAGCCCTGCTGATGAAGAGGAATGCACGCTTGCGCAAACCATCCGCCATCCTCGGCAGCGCCGTCTTCTTCGCTGCAGCACCAGGCGTGGTCGCCGGCCACGTGCCTTGGCTTTTGACCGGCCGCTACGGCCTGCCCCTGGCACCCTAGCCGCTCGTCATCGCGGGCTCATGCCTCGCAGCCATCGGCCTTGGGGTGCTGATGCATGCCTTCGCCCGTTTCGCGCTCGACGGCCTGGGCACCCCTGCCCCGATCGCGCCGACCGATAGGCTCGTGATCGGCGGTGCCTACCGCCATGTCCGCAATCCGATGTATGTCGCGGTGGTGTCGGTCATCATTAGAGCGCCGCGCGTCCTCTTGGACGCGCAAAGGACGCTCTAACAC
>NZ_JBFUIP010000405.1:0-1122 GCF_056401815.1 Aminobacter sp. P4_D5
CCCCAGGGGTGTTCGAGGTCTTTTGTTACGACATCGGCGCGAAGCTTGACCTTTTGCGTGTCAACATCGCGGCCCAGGGCAAGGGCTGGCGAAACAAGAAGCATGAAGGCGAGCGCGTAGAGACAAGGCTTCAAGGTCATTGGTCCGACATAGGTGCAAAGACGGGAGCGGCAACCATGACAGAGCATCAAAGCGGTGCAGTTTCAATCACAAGCGGGTGAAGGAAAGCGGCGCCAGGTTTTCGCTACCAACAGCTCAATGGTGGCAAACGAATTTTTTGACGTGAATTCTGCGTCAGGATTGCTATATTCGCCGGAGATAGAGGTGAGACGGTTCCGTTAGCGAGGCTGCCGGACCGTTTTCTTTTTTTGTGCCTCGCGGCAACAACAGGCAAGCCGCGCGGCAAAGGCCAGGAGAGGTCGACTATGAACAAGGTTCCGATGACGGCGGGTGGGTTCGTCGCGCTGAAGGAAGAGCTGCGCTGGCGCCAGCAGGAAGAGCGTCCGCGCATCATCGAGGCCATCGCCGAGGCACGCTCGCATGGCGATCTTTCGGAGAACGCCGAATATCACGCGGCGAAAGAATCGCAGAGCCTCAATGAGGGCCGGGTCAACGAGCTCGAGGACTATATAGCGCGCGCCGAGGTGATCGACGTCACCAAGCTCAATGGCGACAAGATCAAGTTCGGCGCTACGGTTGTTCTCCTCGACGACGACACCGAGGAAAAGAAGACCTATCAGATCGTCGGCGACCAGGAAGCCGACGTGAAGTCGGGTCGCATTTCGATCTCCTCGCCGATTGCGCGTGCGCTGATCGGCAAGGAAGTGGGCGACGCCATCGAGGTCAACGCGCCGGGCGGCGCACGTGGCTACGAGATCGTCCAGGTGCAGTTCATCTGAGGCGCGGAACGGCATTGGCCGTCGCCATGCCGGACCAGGCAAAGAAGATCGAGACTGCCGACCGCGCCGAAAAATCCGGCGCGGTCGGCATGGCGCGCATCGAGGTGCTCGCGCCCAATCTCAAAAAACGGCTTTCAGGCGTCACCAGCACCATCGTGCAACTGGTGCCGGTACAGGCGCGCGATCTGGGCATTGCCGTGTGCGGGCCCGGCCTGCCCGAGAC
>NZ_JBFUIP010000406.1:0-1121 GCF_056401815.1 Aminobacter sp. P4_D5
GTTGACCTCAGGCAGCCGAAACAGCGTAGGCGTGCCATCTTTCATCTCGAACTGCGTCTTGATGGACGAACCAACAACCTGCTCTGCCGGCACCCCATAAACCTGTTCGGTCCATGGCCGCATGAACTCGATGCCGCCGCCCGAAGCGATGAAAGTCTTGAAGCCATTGGCGCGCAGATAGGCGAGCAGTTCGAGCATCGGCTGGTAGACGAGCTCGGTGTAGGGGCGCTTGAACCGGCCATCACGCGCGGTTGCGATCCAGTCGGTGACGATCTTTTGGAACTCGTCGCTGGTCATTCCGGTGTGGGTCGCCATGATGAGTTCCACCAGCCCCTTCTCGCCGCCTGCCGCGAGCGTCTTCATGTCGCCTTCGAGCACCGCCTTGAACGGCTGTGTGGCCTTCCATTCCGGATGCGATGGCGCTTCTGTCTTCACGCGGTCGAGCGCGAAGGCGAGTTGGGTGTACATCGGGTGCTCGACCCATAACGTACCGTCATTATCGAACACGGCAATGCGTTCGGGCTCGGCCACGAAATCGCTCGACCCTTCCTTGGTCACCTTTTCAACGAAGGCAACAATGGCTGCCTTAGGGCCGGTATCGTTCCACGATGGCAGTGGATCGGTCTGGGCTTGCGCAAATGCCACCGCAAATAATGCGTAAAGTCCTATGAGCGCTCCGCCTACGAATTTGGAGAATGCGTGCATCTTGAACTCCCCATCGTTGATGTGGTTCGGTGCGGGATGCTGCCGGAAGGCACCTGGCATCGGACGCCCCGGTGACGGGGCGTCCGATATTGGTGGGTGGGTCAGTCGTGACCCGCTTTCATATCTTTGACCTGCTGCATCACCTGCTCCAGATTGTAGCTTGCAGGGTCCTGAAGCGGCGGATAGGCGATGTAGCTCTCGAGATGCTTCAGCCACAACTGCTGGCCGATGGGCAGGATGTTCCAGTCATAGACATAGGCCGTCGACGGAGAGGCGATGGAGCCCCCCATACCGAACAGCGTCTTGATCTGTTGACCGACCGAGGTCTCGAACGGATCGCGTTTGATGTTGACGACCTGCGTCCAGGAGTAGGGCTGCACGCCTGAGATGAAGCCAGCTGGGTCGTCGGAGACCAT
>NZ_JBFUIP010000407.1:0-1112 GCF_056401815.1 Aminobacter sp. P4_D5
CGCGCCCTGGCTCGCCAGATGCCTGACGAAACGATCGCCGCGGTACTTAACCGATCCGGTAAGACGACCGGGCATGGCAAGAGCTGGACACGGGGGCGTATCTGCTCCCTGCGCCATCAACATGACATCGCCGTCTATCGTGACGGCGAGCGCGCCGAACGCGGAGAGGTTACGCTCGATGAGGCGGCCGCAGCCCTGACCCTCAGCCAATCGACCATCCGCCGTCTCATCGCCGAGGGCGCTCTTCCGGCAGAACAACATTGCAAAGGCGCACCCTGGATCATTCGACGCGCCGACCTTGAGCGAGAGGAGATACGCCGGCAGGCCGACCTACGCCGCTCACGACGCCCGCCACCCGACGAGCGTCAGCCAAATCTACTCGATCTTTCAACAGCATGACGGGATGAGCAGTATGAAGCACCATCGTCGCTACCGGCGAAGAGCGCATTCTTTCTGACGATGGTCTGGGGCCTGATTGCTCGCTCGACAATGTTGGAGTCGATTTCGGTGCGGCCGTCGGCGAGGAAGCGCTCGAGGGCCGCTCGCCTGGACGTTGCGTAGCGGATTGCCTCAGCAAGCTTCGATTTTCCCGAGATCCGCGGCAGCTCCTTTTCCCAGAACTTGAAGAGCTCGGCCACGATGACAGCGGAGCGGTCCTGACGGGCGGCGGCGCGTGCGGCAGGAACCTGGCCGCGAACCTCCTCCTCGATGGACCAGAGTTCGGCCATGGTCGTGACAGTCTGCGTTGCGATTTGGGAACTGCCGTTGATGTGCAGTTCGTAAAACCGGCGGCGTAGGTGAGCCCAGCAGCCCGCGAGAGCGACGCCCTCATTGGAGTTCGTTCTTGCCTTGGCGAGCTGTGTGTAAGCCGAGTATCCATCCACCTGCAGGATGCCGGTGAAGCCCGTCATGTGGCGGACAACGCAGTCGCCGCCGCGACCATCCTCGAAGCGATAGGCGACCATGGGCGGGCTGGCGCCACCGAAGGGCCGGTCGTCGCGCGCATAAGCCCATAGCCAAGCTTTTCGGACCTTTCCGGTTCCCGGCGCCAAGGTCGGCAGCGAGGTCTCGTCGGCGAAGACCCGCTCGCCCTGCTTGATCCGCTCCAGAAT
>NZ_JBFUIP010000408.1:0-1109 GCF_056401815.1 Aminobacter sp. P4_D5
ACGGGGAGAGCGACTGTCTTGGCGGTCAAGCGGTTTGCCATGGTTTTTGGTCCCGGATCATGGCGTTGAGGATGGTGAGGAGCTTGCGCATTGTCGCGACGATGGCGACGATCTTGGGCTTGCCGGCGGCAACGAGCCTGTCGCGGAAGGCCTTGAGGACAGGGTTGTGACGTGCGGCGACAAGGGCTGCCATGAACAGTGCGGCGCGGACGCGCGTCCTGCCGCCGCCGATGAAGCTCTTGCCGCGCCATTGGCCGGACTGGCGGGTGAAGGGAGCAAGGCCGGCAAGTGCGGCGATCTGGCGGCGGTCGAGACGGCCGAGTTCGGGCAGCTCGGCAATCAGGGTCCTGGCCACCGTTGGACCGACGCCACTCACCGAAGTCAGCAGCTTCTCCTTGATGCGCCACAGCGGCGACTTGCGGATGTGGTCGTCCATGTCGGCATCGAGGCTGGCGAGTTCGCGCTGCAACGCCGAAAGCAGCCGCTTGATGCTCTTGCGGGTTTCCCGGGCGGTTGCGTTGCGAGCGCGGTTCTGTTCGGCGACGATCATCTGCACGATCTGCCGCCGCCGCGCCACCAGATCGGCCAGCGCCCTGGCCTCGGCGTCGGGCAGAGGCCGCAGCTCGGGCCGGGTGGCGGTAACGAAGGCGGCAATCACCGCCGCATCGATCGCGTCGGTCTTGGCGCGCTTGCCGAGTGCTCCGGCGAAGGCGCGCACCTGTGCTGGATTGACCACCACCACCGGCAGCCCGGCGCCCGACAGGGTCGCCACCGCCAGTGTCTCCAGCCCGCCCGTCGCCTCGAGCGCCACCCGCTCCGGCCCSAGCCGACCGAGCCGGGTGCAGAGCTCCATCACCTCGGCATCGTTATTGCCGACGGCAAAACGCTCGCCCGAGGGCAGGACATGAATGTCGAGCCGCTCCTTCGAGACATCGATCCCTACAACGACAAAAGCAGCGTCCATCTTCTCCCATCCTTGCCTAATCGGGCTTCGCTTGCGGCCCTGGCGACTGTTCGGGGTCGATGGAACGGCGGACGAAGACCCAAGCTCTCCCACGGGCTTGGTGTCCCAAAGGAACTTCGGTCTCCCGTCCGCCACCGCACCGCTA
>NZ_JBFUIP010000409.1:0-1107 GCF_056401815.1 Aminobacter sp. P4_D5
GCCTCGTGGTCGGCTTCACGCCGGCCGGGACCACCGACATTGCCGCGCGGCTGCTGGTCGAGCCGCTGTCGCAACGGCTGGGGCAGCAGGTGGTGATCGAGAACCGGCCGGGCGCSGGCGGCAATGTCGGCGCGGATGTGGTGGCGAAGGCCGATCCGGATGGCCACACCATCCTGATGCAGACCATCAGCTCGGGCGCCATCAATTACCAGCTCTACGGTGCGCGGATGCCGTACAAGCCGGAGGATTTCGCCGGCATCAGCCTCGTCATCCGCGTGCCCAACGCGATCTTCGTGAACCCGAACCTGCCCGTGCACACGCTGGGCGAGCTGGTGGCGATGGCCAAGGCCAATCCCGGCAAGSTGAAYWTCGGCAGCAGCGGCGTCGGCACCTCGCTGCACATGACGGGCGAGCTGCTGAAGCTGGCCGCCGGCATCGACCTCACGCATGTCCCCTTCCGCGGCGCCGGCCCCATGATGCAGGAGATCATCGCCGGCCGCGTCGAGGTCGGCGTGGACAACCAGCCGAGCGTCATCAACCACCAGCGCGAGGGGCGCCTGCGGCCGCTCGCCGTCACCACGGCCACGCGCAGCCCGCAGCTCCCGGACGTGCCCACGACCGCCGAGGCCGGCCAGCCCGGCGTCGAGGCCACCGCCTGGTTCGGCCTGGTCGGGCCGGCGCGCATGCCACGCGCGGTGATCGACCGCATCAACCGCGAGGTCGAGGCCATCCTCGCCGAGCCCGCGATGTGGGCGAAGTTCCAGGATCTCGGCGGCATGCGCGCCGACCTCGTCCCGGGCGGCGGGAGCTCGCCGGAGACCTTCGACACCTTCATCCGCAACGAGATCGCCAAGTGGAGCGACGCCGTCCGCCGCTCCGGCGCGACGGTGGAAGGGTCGTGAGCCCCCCGCGCCGCGCCCTTCTTGCGGCGGGCCTCTTCGCGCCCGCCGTGCTGCACGCCCAGGGCGCGTGGTCGCCGACGCGCCCGATGCGGCTCGTCATTCCCTTCCCGCCCGGCGGCACGACGGACATGGTGGGCCGCATGGTCGCCGAGCGGCTGGCGCCGAAGCTGGGCCAGCCGGTGGTGGTGGAGAACCGGCCCGGTGC
>NZ_JBFUIP010000410.1:0-1103 GCF_056401815.1 Aminobacter sp. P4_D5
GCGCTGCTCATGGCGATCGCCTTGACGCTGCCCTGCCGGATATGCGCCGCGGCCGAGGGCAGGCTGTCGCTCATCAGCGGCACCTGGCCGCCGATTACGGCCGTCATCGCCGGGCCCGCCCCGCGGAAGGGAATGTGGTTGATCTCGCGCCCCAGGATCTGGCCCATCTTCACGATCAGCAGATGGTTGGACGAGCCGGAGCCGCTGCTGGCCATATCGAGCCCGCGCTCGCGATGCAGCCGCGCGAGGCCCGCGAGATCGGCGATGCCCGCGCGCGGATTTGCCACGAAGACCGAAGGATTCTGCGTCAGCAGCGCGATGTGGCTGAAATCGCGCACGGCGTCGTACCGCACGTTGCCATAGAGCGCCGGCGAGATGGCGTGGCTCGCGATATTGGACAGCACGAGGGTGTATCCATCCGGCGCGGCCTGCGCGACGACCTGGCTGCCGACGGTCGCGCCGGCGCCGGGCCGGTTCTCGACGATGATCGGCTGTCCCAGCTTCTCCTGCAGCGGCGTGGCGATGAGGCGCGCGATCAGGTCGGTGGTGCCGCCGGGCGCGAAGGGCACSACGARGCGGATAGGTTGCGAGGGCCAGGGCGATTGCGCGCGCGCAAGGGTCGGCAGCGCGAGGCTGCCCCCGAGTACCGCGCGGCGACGCACTCCCTGGAACATCGTAACTCCCAAACACGGCCGAACTTTGTCTGCTCGGCAGACATTCTTGGATATCGGCTATCGCACACGGCCTTAGCCGGAGCAAGCACCCTGGACAGGCGGGAATGCGCCGCAGAGGATGGTTGCATCGCAGCATCACCCCTCCGGGAACCTCCATGATCGTCAACGACCCCGAAGCGCGCATCCGCGAGCATGCGGCCGCGCTGGAACCCCGCCTCATCAAGATCCGCCGCGACTTGCACGCCCATCCCGAACTGGGCTTCGAGGAGGTGCGGACGGCGCGCATCGTGGCGGCGGAGCTGGAGCGCATGGGCATCGCGCCACGGACGGGCGTAGGCGGCACGGGCGTGCTCGGCGTCATCGAGGGCGGGCGTCCGGGGCCGACGCTGGCGATCCGCGCGGACATGGACGCGCTGCCGATCCAGGAGG
>NZ_JBFUIP010000411.1:0-1101 GCF_056401815.1 Aminobacter sp. P4_D5
TTGCTCTGGCGGGTGCGGTCGCCGGTGATGCGATGGCCGACGCCCTCGATGCGCCCCAGCTTCTTGATGTCGATGTGGATGAGCTCGCCCGGATGCTCGCGCTCGTAGCGGATGACGGGCGGCCTGGGTTCGAGGGTGGCGAGGCGGGACAGGCCGAGCCGGCGCAGGGCAGCCCCGACGGTGGAGACCGGCAGGTGGAGCTGGCGGGCGATGGCGGGGCTGCAGAGCCTYTGCCGACGCAGGGCCTCGATGGYGGCGTGCTGGTCGGCCGAAAGACGGGTCGGGCTGTGATGGGGTCGCGAGGAGCGGTCACGCAGGCCGGCGTCACCCTCGGCGGCATGGCGGTCKCGCCACTTGCGCACYGTSCKSGGCGTGGTGCCCAGCGCCGCYGCCACGGCGTTGACCGACTGGCCCGCTGACAGGCGCTCGACAATCAGCCTTCGACTGTGCGGCGTGGTTCGGGCATTCTCATGGGCGTCCATCCGGGGCTCCGAGCTGAGGGTTGAAGGCTTCGCAACCACAGCCTCTCAACTCAGCCCCGGAGGGACAACCTCCRTAGCAACGACAGCTAGGCGRCCGCAGATCGCCAGCACGCAGTCATGCCGGCCGCTGCSSCGCGCCGCGACCTCRGCSACCAGSYGCCGGACGGCGGGCTTCACCACGAAGCCTCCCTCCTCCAGCAGCACCCGCAGCCKAWGCRCCGCGTCGCTGGGCTYAGCGCGCCCTCTAGGGCCGGCGGAGCGCCCCGAATGAACCTTGGCCTGCCCAAGCAGCCCAGAAGCGCGCACGGCCTCCAGCCCCGCCAGAACGTCGCGCTCGCCGACCGAGGGCAGAGCGTCTCGGCCGAACGCCCATGGCCCTTCATCATGTCGCCAGGCCCACGGGTTCCCGCGCGGATGCCAGCCATGGACGAGGAATTGCTGGCCGTCGCCGTGCACCTCGACTGCCCCCGTCTCGCCGCTGATCTTCACCTTGCCCGGCGGCGTCGCCTCGCTCGACCGCGCAAGCAGGATCAGGCTTGCACTGCCCGGCCGGCGGCGAGCCGGCACTCCGGCCAATTGCGGGATATGGGCGAGTAGAACCGTCAGCACGGCCCTCAAC
>NZ_JBFUIP010000412.1:0-1095 GCF_056401815.1 Aminobacter sp. P4_D5
GCGCCTCCCGACCCTGAGAGCCTCGCTCAGCAGGGACGACCGGGGTCGACCGTCGATGCGCGCAACGGATGCTGGGTTTGGAACCCAAACCCCCAACCTGACGACACCGTGAACTGGAACGGTCCCTGCCCGCGCGGTCCCGCCCAGGGGGAGGGAGACGGTGAGTGGCTCTATGCGGAAGATGGCCAATCTCATGCGGCCCGCTTCAACGGAACTCTCCGCGAGGGGCGCGTACAAGGCGTCGGGAAGTTCGCTTGGACCAATGGCAACCGCTACGATGGCGAATTGCGGGACAGCCGCCCTGAAGGCTACGGCGAAGCCTACGTCGCCGCGCACCAGCGCTGGTATCGCGGCCAATGGACTGGCGGATGCTTTCGCGGCGCAGATCGGGCGCACATCGCCATCAACCGCCCCCTCTCCGAGTGCCAGTAGATYCAATCGTACTGAGACAGCCCGTGAAGCAATCGGACGACGGAATAGGTCTCCGAATGCGTGTTTTGCAGTGCTCTCCAGTTTAATCGCCGTCCGTGCTCCCGACCACTTTGCCAGGAATCACATCGGCCAGGCCACGCCCCGTTTGTGGTAGCGGCCCGTCGCGCTCGACGAAGCTGTGCAGCGCATCCGCGCCCGAGGGCCASATCGGTCARAGTGTTAAAAGGAGGCTGGTGCCCAGAAGGCACCAGCCTGTTGTTCAGGGTCCTGCTCRGTCGATCAGCTGCGCGAGCGGCGAGTGCGGACTGCGAAGCCAAGGCCGACTAGGGCAGAGCCGAAGATCGCGAGGCTGATCGGCTCAGGGACATTCGTGACAATGCTYTGGCCGCGGCTGACCAGCCGTCCGTCTCCATCGAGGGTGAAGAAGGATTGCAAGGTCATAGAATACGRATYGGYGAKGCTGATGCTGCCGGCGCCTTGGKSYGAAAAGGCGTCGGGGTTGTTGTTCGCGACGTAGTTAAATGGCGTGACCGAGGTGCCRGGSGTGTCGTTCGGGTTTTCCGCGCCCTGGCCGTTGAGCGCATCGATAAAATACCTCAGCCCGGCGGTGCTGCCGATGGTGTTCAARAAGGTTCCGGAACCGGCAGTGGAAAAGCTTCCGAC
>NZ_JBFUIP010000413.1:0-1091 GCF_056401815.1 Aminobacter sp. P4_D5
GTCTCCGGGAAGGGAAAGGAGCGCACATCCGGACTCGCATTCTGCCCGAGCGACAGCCGCGTGAGCTTGCTCACCGCCTCGCTGTTCCCGTGATAGGTGGCGTTGGTGCAGACGATGCCCTGCCTGCCGGTGGCGAAGCGCGCCATCCGCAGCGCGACTTCGATGGCCTCGGTGCCCGAGCAGCTGACGACGACGCTCTCTATATCCGGACCATGATGCAGCCCGACAAGGCGCTCGGTGAAGTCCAGGATGCCTTCGTGGAGATAGCGGCTGTGCACGTTCAGCGTGCCCTGCTGCCGCGCCATCGCCTCCACGACATGGGGATTACCGTGACCGACGCAGGGAACATTGTTGTACATGTCCACGTAGCGGCGCCCATCGGGGTCGTAGAGATACACGCCCTCGCCGCGCACCAGGTGCAGCGGCGTCGTGTAGAACAGGGGCGCGCCGGTCCCGAGGACCTTGTCGCGCCTCGCCAGAAGGTCGGCATCCATCAGGGAAAGCTCCTCGGGCTCATCGGGCGGGCTCGCCGCAGGCGTTGCTCAGCACTCGAACGACATCCGGCGAGCGCAGCTCCCGGATCACGGCCACGCGGCGCTTCAGCGCGTCGGCGGTCATCTTGTAGTGGTCGTTGTCCGGCTGCGCATGATGGTGATAGCAGGCGAGGGTGGCGCTCATGGCGGCGCGCGTGGCCATCAGCAGCGGCAGGATCTCGATCTCCTCGGTGAGCAGCGGGCTGATCGCGTGGTAGCGTCGCAACACGTGGCCGGCGGCCTCGGCGATCGGCATGTCGTCGCCATGCTGGCAATAGGCGGCGATGGCGGCGTCGAAGACGATCGGCGTCTCCGCCATGTCGCCGAAATCGATCACGCCGGCAATCGTGGCGTGATCCCCAGGGTCGACCAGGACATTGGCGAGGTTGAAGTCGTTGTGCACTACCTGCCGGCGCAGGCGTCCCTGGATCGGCGTCACCTGCGCCTCGAAATCCTCGAGGATCGGTAGCAGGGCCTCGCGCAGCTCCGTGGGCAGCACGCCGGCCACTTCGCGGAGCGCGAGCGCATGCGCCAGGTCCCAGACGATGGGTACGGACG
>NZ_JBFUIP010000414.1:0-1086 GCF_056401815.1 Aminobacter sp. P4_D5
ATGCAGATACGCGTGCACCCAGGCGCCCTCGGTCGTGTCCACGGACTGCGCGGCCTCGTGCGCGCGCGCCCAGTCGCCGCGGGCGTCCCACCAAAGCGCGGCCAGCGTCGGCGGCAGGTCCGTGGCCGTCTCGCGATCCATCAGGGTTTTCGGTTCCATTCCAACGTCCTCCCGGTTGCGACCCTAGCCGACATCGCCCAGCATCACGACTTTCCAGGAGATGCGCATGGCCCAGCCCCAGGTTCCCATCGAGGTCGACCCCGATACCGGCATCTGGACCACCGACGGCTTGCCCACGGTCTACCTGCCGCGCCACTTCCTGGTGAATATGCAGAACGGCATCGAGGACGCCATCGGGCCCGAGGCCTACCGGAAAATCCTCTACGGATCGAGCGACCTCTCCGCCCTGCAATGGTGCCGCGCCGAGGCGAAGACGCACGGTCTCTCGCCGATCGACACCTTCCGGCACTACCTGAAGCGACTCTCGCAGCGCGGCTACGGCCAGCTGGAGATCACCGCGCTCGACGAAGCTGCGGGGACCGGCGCGGTGACGGTGCGGAACTCGGCCTTCGCGCTGGGCTACGGGCCGCAGACGGCACGGCCGGTCTGCTACATGTTCGAGGGCAGCTTCGCCGGCGGGATGCGCTATGTGCTGGAGATGGCCGGGCGGAAGGGCGAGCCCGTCTGCCGCGAGGTGGCCTGCGCGGCGGAGGGGCATCCGGAATGCCGGTTCGAATTGCGCTGCGAGGCGGTGTAGCGAGGGACGAAGTCCCCCGCGAACCCCCTCAAACCGCAGCCGGCCTCACCAGCCAGGCCCGCGTCTGCTCGTCGGCGCGCGCCGTGTAGATCAGGCCGCGGCGCGTGGCCCAGATGTTCTTCTGGATGTGCAGCGGGATGAGCGCGACGTCGTCCATCGCGGCGCCGGCGGCCTCGCGGAGCAAGGCCTCGCGCCTGATATCATCCGGCTCCGACACGGCGCGCTCGATGATGGCGTCGAGCGAGGGGCTGCTGTAGCGCCCGTAGTTGAGCGTGCCGAAGCCGCGGTCCGGCGCGAAGCCGGCGGCGACGATGCGCAGCGCCAGCGAG
>NZ_JBFUIP010000415.1:0-1085 GCF_056401815.1 Aminobacter sp. P4_D5
GGCGAAGAGGAGGCGCTGGAACTGGCCGGAGGAGAGGCTGCCGACGGGCCGCTTCGCGAAGCCGTGCAGGCCCACGGCGTCCAGTGCGGCCTCGACGCGCTCGGGGCGCGGCGTCGCGCGGAAGGCGCCGCTCTCGGCCCAGAGCCCGAAGAGCACGGCGTCCCGGCAAGTCAGCGGGAMGGTCCGGTCCAGCGCGGCCTGCTGCGGCAGGAGCGCGATCTGACCGGGCATCACGCCCTCGATTCGGCCTGAGGACGGCGCGTGCAGGCCCGCGATCGCGCGCAACAGCGATGACTTCCCAGCGCCATTCGGCCCGACCACCGCCATCATCGCGCCCGGCTTCAGCGCGAAGGAGAGGTGGTGCACGGCCGGGCGGCGCCCATGTGTGACCGTGAGATCGCGAATAACAAGCTCGGAGGGCTTCATGCCGCCAGCGCCCAGGCAATGGCCGACCACAGCACCGCCAGCAGCGCGGCGGCCAGGACGACCCGCGCCGAGCTGCCGCTCGCGAGGTCGAGAGGGTGGGTCCAGGACGACATGATGTTATCCCATAACATGGGCGCCGCCCCGTCGCCAAGCAAGCGGGGACGGCGATAGAATGGCGCCCATGCCCTCTCCCGACGATGCGCTCAGGTCGGCCTTGGCGCGGCACCGCGCCATCGCGACCCTCCTGCTGGTCGTGATGGCCGCGCTGACGGTCCTGGCCTACCGCCTCCCGCCTGGGCCCTGGCCGACCCTGCTGGCGGCCTCCGCGACCGCGGGCGTGGTCGGCGGCCTGGCCGACTGGTTCGCTGTGACGGCGCTGTTCCGGCGGCCGCTGGGGCTGCCCATCCCGCACACGGCCATCATCCCACGGCAGAAGGAACGGCTGGGCCAAGGGCTTGGGCGCTTCGTGGCCAACCACGTCTTCACCGAGGCGGAGCTGCGCCGGGTGATCGCGCGGCTCGACGTTGCCGGGATCCTGGCAGGCTTTCTCGCCGACCCCAAGGCGTCGCGCCCGGCCGCGCAGGCCCTGGCGGCAGCGGTGCCGCGGCTGCTGCGCACGCTGGAGGACGGGCGGGCGCTGCAGCTCACCACCCGGCTGC
>NZ_JBFUIP010000416.1:0-1084 GCF_056401815.1 Aminobacter sp. P4_D5
CCATACGCCAGGATCAAAGCCATCCCAGCCGGACGAGACAGGCACCGCGATCTACATACCGGTTACGAACCCGCTGGAGCGATTGAACAAGGAGGTCAAACGGCGCGCCGATGTCGTCGGCATCTTTCCCTCCGAGGCCTCCATCATCCGCCTCATCGGTGCCGTCCTGCTCGAGGCCAATGACGAATGGCAGATGCAGCACCGCTACATGGGCGTCGAGGCCATGGGCGAGATGCTCAACCCGGCGACCACCAACGAAACCCTGCAACTTCCACCCAAAGCCGCCTGAGCCGTGGCCACCTCAAGCCCATCAACATTTTCCACCACGTTGACGGACGTGACCTTGCGGCGCCGGGCCGACATGCCGAGTGAGCCTGTCCATATTCTCGGGATCGACGACTTCGCGTGGAAGCGCGGCCAGCGCTACGGCACGGTGGTGTGCGATCTGGAACGGCGCCGGGTTGTCGACCTGCTGCCAGACAGGGAGGCTGCGACCGTGACCGCCTGGCTAGGCGGCCCATCCGGAAATCACGGTGGTGTCGCGCGACCGAGGTGCTGGGTATGGCCGGGCTGCATCACGGAGCTCTCCACAGGCAATCCAGGTCGCCGATCGCTGGCACCTGATGGAGAACGCCAGCGCCGCGTTCCTGGAGGCGGTACGTCGGTCAATGCGGGCCATCCGCCAGGTGCTTGGATCCACCGTCATTGACCCAGCTTTGCTGACGGCTGCGGAGCGCATTCAATACAACGGCTTCCAGCGACGCCAGGAGAATAGCCAGACCATCAARGCGCTGGCGGCGGCAGGAAAGTCGATCAAGGAGATCACGCGCAGCACTGGCCGCAGCCGCAAGCTGGTCCGTAGCGTGCTGCGGGGCAGCGATGGTGACGTCTTTCGTGGCCGGATCAGGATGCTGGAACCCCACASGCCGATGCTGCGGGCCGAATGGGAGGCGGGCTGCCGCAGCGGGGCCGAGCTATGGCGCCGTCTGCGCGATGACGGCTTCAAGGGCGGCCTTCGGGTGGTTACTGAATGGGCCACCAGACAGCGGCGCGGCGAGAAAGCGGGGGCAGAACTCTCCCGCAG
>NZ_JBFUIP010000417.1:0-1082 GCF_056401815.1 Aminobacter sp. P4_D5
GCCCAGAGGTCACGCAAGCCCCGCTCGAACCAGGCGGCCCCGGGGCGGACCGGCGAGAGGGCCGGGATCCATCCATCGGTCGCAGCGACGGAGGCGAGGATCACGTCCATCCGGGTCGTGTCGAGGAAGGCGGCATGCGCCATGCCCGGCTCGCCCCACAATCCCAGCAGGGCGAAATCGGGCTCGGCTGCCAGCGCATCGCGCAGCCGCATCCAGCCCATGGAATCCAGTACATAGCGCGGCCAGGGCCGGCATCCCGCAGATAGCCCCGCCTCGATGATGGCGCGCGCGCTCACGACAGCGACCTCGCGGCGTCCAGCAGCATCTTGCCAAGGGGCGCCGGCAGGGCCAGCGCCAGCAGCGCCGCCAGCAGCAGATTCGCCCAGAGCGGCAGCAGCGTCGCGATCCCCGTGCGCATCGGCACAGGCTCCGGCGTAGGCTCGCCGAAGCACAGGCGCTGCATGTTGTGCAACAGCGCCGTGCCGGCCACGAGCAGGCCGAAGATCAAAAGGGGCAACAGCCAGGGCCGCTCGCGCCCTGCCTCGGTCGCCAGCAGGAGTTCCGAGGCGAAGAGGCTGAAGGGCGGCAGCCCCGCCAGCGCCGCCATCGCCAGGGCGAGGCCCCAGCCCAGCATGGGATGCGTCGCGATGAGCCCGCCGATCGCCTCCATGGTCTGCCCGCCCTTGAGCCGCGCCGCGCGCCCGATCGCGAAGAAGGCCGCCGACTTCACCAGCGAATGCCCCCAGAGGTGCAGCAGCCCCGCCATGTGTCCCGGAACGCCGCCGATCCCGAAGGCGATGGCCGCGATGCCCATATGCTCAATGCTGCTCCAGCCGAAGAGGCGCTTGGCGTCGCGCCGGCGCCAGAGCGAAAAGCCCGCCAGCAGCAGCGAGGCGAGGCCCAGCGCGACCAGGAAATTGCCGGGCGGGATGGCCTCCGCGTTCGCGCCCACGATCGCCTTGCTGCGGAGGATGCCGAGCATCGCCGCGTTGAGCAGCAGCCCCGAGAGCACGGCGGCAATGGGCGTCGGGCCCTCGGCATGCGCGTCGGGCAGCCAGGAGTGCAGCGGCACCAGCCCCGCC
>NZ_JBFUIP010000418.1:0-1081 GCF_056401815.1 Aminobacter sp. P4_D5
AATTGGAACTGCCTTTTAGCCGTCCACCTTATCCCTGTCCAGAAACACCGGATGGCCAAAAGCCCGCAATTCCGCCGCCCGGATCAGCAAAACCACCTTCACAAACGCAAACCGCCGGCACAATGGCCGGCGGTTGCTCAGATCGTCTGTGTTGAAGCTGGTCAGCGCCTGGCCGACCGGCTGCCAGCGCGCTTACATCGCGCCGGCTTCGTCGTCGCTATCTTCCTCACGCGAACCGTTCTCAAGGAATTTTTCGGCAATCAGACCGGCATTTTGCCTGAGCAGTTGTTCGATTTCGCGCGCCGCTTCGGGATTGTTGCGCAAGAACAGCTTGGCGTTCTCGCGGCCTTGCCCGAGACGCTGGGAATTGTAGGAGAACCAGGCACCGGACTTCTCGACCACGCCAGCCTTGACCCCGAGATCGACGAGTTCGCCGGTCTTGGAAACGCCTTCGCCATACATGATGTCGAACTCGACCTGCTTGAAGGGCGGAGCCAGCTTGTTCTTGACCACCTTGACGCGGGTCTGGTTGCCGACGACTTCGTCGCGATCCTTGACCGAGCCAATGCGGCGGATATCGAGGCGGACCGAAGCATAGAACTTGAGCGCGTTGCCGCCAGTCGTTGTTTCGGGCGAACCATACATGACGCCGATCTTCATACGGATCTGGTTGATGAAGATGACCATGGTGTTGGAGCGCGAGATCGATGCGGTCAGCTTGCGCAGCGCCTGGCTCATCAGGCGGGCCTGCAGGCCGGGCAGCGACTCGCCCATCTCGCCTTCGATTTCGGCACGCGGCGTCAAAGCCGCCACCGAGTCGACGACCAGAACGTCGATTGCGCCGGAGCGCACCAGCGTGTCGCAGATTTCCAGTGCCTGCTCACCGGTGTCAGGCTGCGAGATCAGCAGATTTTCCAGGTCGACGCCAAGCTTGCGGGCATAGACCGGATCGAGCGCGTGTTCGGCATCAACGAAAGCGCAGATGCCGCCCTTCTTCTGAGCTTCGGCAATCGTGTGAAGAGCAAGCGTCGTCTTGCCCGAGCTTTCCGGCCCATAGATTTCAACGATACGCCCACGCGGC
>NZ_JBFUIP010000419.1:0-1081 GCF_056401815.1 Aminobacter sp. P4_D5
GTGATCGCCAAACTGACAATCATTGCCGGCGGCGGCGAGAGCCAGGGCGACACATCGGCATTCCCCTGGCCGCAAATTCAGTCGGTTCTGGATGACCTCAAGCACCTGAGCGAACGCGACCGGCCTGGCGACAGTCGTGGCCCGGTCGAAATCCAACCACGGCGAGGCTGAGCGCACTGCAGGATCGCGGGAGGGCGAGACTGCGTTGGCACCAAACATCAAAAATCAAAGGGAGAGAGCAAATGAGCTTGAGAAGTCCAACACGTCTTGCACGCATGTGGAGCGCATTGCTTGCGCTGATCGTCATCATGACTGGTGGCACGGCYTKGGCCGAGACCACCAAGGARCGGATCTTGCGCGAAGGCAAGATCGTCATYGGCATCCACAACCGCTCGCCCTGGGGTTTTCGCGATGAAGCCACTGGCGAGGCAAAGGGATGGCATCCGGACCTACTGAGGACTGCCTTCTCCGAACTCGGCGTCAAGGAGCTCGATATCAGGGTCACCGAGTTCGGTGCCTTGATCCCGGGTCTGCTGGCCGGCCGCTTCGATGCCGTTGCCTCCGGTCTTTCCATCACACCCGAGCGCTGCCGGCAGGTCGCCTTTGGGTCTCCGGATCTGAAGGTGCACGACGCAGCCATCGTGCTCGCCGGCAATCCAAAACAGATCCATGGCTTTGCGGACATTGTCAGCAAAGAGATCATCATGGGTGCCGGTCGCGGCAGTGTGTCGGTCAGGAATGCGGCGGCGGCCGGTGTGCCGGAAAACCGCATGTTGCTGTTCCCCGACATTGAAGCCAACATCTCGGCCCTGCGCTCCGGACGTATCGATGTGACGGTGCTGTCGTCTCCGACCGTGATCGGCCTGCTCGCCGGCGACAAGGCCAAGGGCCTGGAGAGTGCGACACCGTTTGTGACCACAGACGAACAGGCGACTTATGCAGCCGTTGCTTTCCGCACCGAGGACCAGGATCTGCGGGCGCTGTGGGATGAACGACTGGCTGCCCTGACGCAGGACGGCACGGTAACCAAGATCATGGCCCGATATGGCTTTGGCGCAACGGAGGTCGTGCCCAATACCGT
>NZ_JBFUIP010000420.1:0-1075 GCF_056401815.1 Aminobacter sp. P4_D5
GCTCCCAGCCGCGGGCGGGCTTGAGGATCTGGTGGCGCACGAGGCTCCCCTTCAGGTCCGGGCTGACCCAGATGTGGTCCAGCCGCCGGCCGCGATCGGCGGCCTCCCAGTCTTTCGCGCGGTAGGACCACCACGTGTACATCTTCTGGTCGGCGGGGACGAAGTGGCGCAGCGCATCGACCCAGCTGGCGGCGTGCTGCCATTTCGTCAGAGCCTCCACCTCGATGGGTGTGTGCGAGACGATGTTCAGCAGCTGCTTGTGCGACCAGACGTCGTGCTCGAGCGGCGCGATGTTGAGGTCGCCGACGAGGATGGAGCGCTTCGCCTCGCCATGCGACGCGAACCACGCCGTCGCCTCGGCCACGAAGTCGAGCTTGTGGCCGAACTTCACGTTCAGCTCACGGTCGGGGATGTCGCCGCCGGCAGGGACATAGAAGTCGTGCAGGTCGATCGGCCCGCCCGGCGCGTCCAGCGTCACGCCGACATGCCGGCAGTCGCCCTTCATGCACCAATCGGGATCTTCGGCGCGGTGCGTGAACGGGATGCGCGAGAGGATCGCGACCCCGTTGTAGCCCTTCATCCCCTTGGCGGCGACGTGCTCGAAGCCGAGCTCCCGGATGCCCTCGTGCGGGAAGTGCTCGTCCGGGCACTTGGTCTCCTGCAGGCAGAGCACGTCGGGCCGCAGCTCCGCATCCAGCTCCCGCAGCAGCGGCAGCCGAAGGCGGACGGAGTTGATGTTCCAGGTCGCGACCCGGAGCGAACGACTCATACGATCTTGGTCTTCACCTCGCCGACGCCCTCGACGAAGCCTTCCAGCACGTCGCCCTTCACCACCGCAGCCACGCCCTCGGGCGTGCCGGTCATGATGAGGTCGCCCGGCGCCAGCTCGACCAGTTCGGACAGATTGGCGATCACCTCGGGCACCGACCAGATGAGCTTGGAGAGGTCGGAGGTCTGCGTGACCTTGCCGTTCACCTTCAACTCGATCTTACCCTTGGACGGGTCGAAGCCGGCGGCGGGGATCAGGTCGCCCATGGGGGCGGAGAGGTCGAAGCCCTTGCCCATGTCCCAGGGG
>NZ_JBFUIP010000421.1:0-1073 GCF_056401815.1 Aminobacter sp. P4_D5
CAGCGCTACGTCCTCGGCATCGCGCTGGCGCTGATCGCGGCGAAGCTCGCGCTCGGCGACAGCTTCCGGGGAGCACGCGGCTGATGGCCTCCGGCTTCGCCTGGTTCGGGGGAATGCTCGTCGCAATCTTCGCGGCGATCGTGCTGACCACGGCCATCCGCCGCGTCATTCCCGTCCTGGAGGCGGCGCTCGGCCTTTCCATGTTCGTCATGGGCTTCGCGCTTCACATGTCGGGTTTCTTCAGGGGCGCCGGCCCCTGGCCGGTCTTCATCATCGTCGCCGTGAGCCACGCCGTCGCCGGTTGGGCGATGTGGCAGCGCCGGAAGCTGCAGGGACCATGAGCGACATCGGGCTCAACATGGACCCGCTGCTCTACGGCGCGGCCATCGGCCTGCTGGTAGCGCTGCTCGGTACCCCCCTCGCCTGGCGCCTGCTGCGCGGTGCGCCACATGCGGCGCGCGCGCTGGCCGCGAACCTGGCCTGCATCGGCCTCGCCGGGCTGCTCGGCCTGTCCTTCGCCTTCGCCTCCACCAATCTCGCGGAGACGGTGCTCTTCGCCGTCCTCGCCTCCGGCGCGCTGCAAGGCGCCCTCTTCCTCATCCTCCTTCTCTTCTCGCCCAAAAGGCCCTGATCCCCATGCCGAAGCGCACCGACATCAAGTCCATCCTCATCATCGGCGCCGGGCCCATCGTGATCGGCCAGGCCTGCGAGTTCGACTATTCCGGCGCCCAGGCCTGCAAGGCGCTCCGCGCCGAAGGCTACCGCGTCATCCTCGTGAACTCGAACCCGGCGACGATCATGACCGATCCCGGCCTCGCCGATGCCACCTACATCGAGCCCATCACGCCCGAGATCGTCGAGAAGATCATCGCGAAGGAGCGCCCCGACGCGCTGCTGCCGACCATGGGCGGCCAGACTGCGCTCAACACCGCGCTGAAGCTGGACGCGGCGGGCGTGCTGGAGAAGTACGGCTGCGAGTTGATCGGCGCGAAGGCCGACGTGATCGACAAGGCCGAGGATCGCCAGAAGTTCCGCAACGCGATGACCAAGATCGGCGTCGAGAGCCCCAAGAG
>NZ_JBFUIP010000422.1:0-1061 GCF_056401815.1 Aminobacter sp. P4_D5
TCATGGGGCGACGCCACGGCGCGGCGCCAGCGCCCCGCCTTCGCGCAGATCGCACACATCCATCAACTCCTTCGGAATCCGCAGTTCGTTCCGAACGCATTCCAACCTGGGGACGTGTGACAGCGCGTTGGGGGATTGGCGTCAATCCTCGACCCGGCCTCAACAGGCCGGGGGATGCGCCGCAACCCCTGTTTCCGGCTGACTTTACTTGCGAACCGGCGCCGGCTGACCTTCGCAATTGGCTAAATTCGAATCCACATGCCCCCAGCGCGGGGCAGAGGCGGTCCAGATGAAGCCCTCGGGCCGACCGAGTTCGGGATCGTCGAGGGCCCCAACGCKGACAACCATCACGTCCGGCCGGGTCGCCGCCTCGCTGAAGAGGGGCGTGCCGCATTTGGGGCAGAAGCTGCGGCGCATGGGCGTGCCGCTGTCGGCCAGGCTCTCATAGGCCGTGACCTCGCCGGTGCAGGCGAAGCCGGCCTTGCGGAAGACCACGTTGACGGTGGAATTGCCGGCGGCGAGATACTGGCAGTCGCGGCACCAGCAGGCGCGCCGGACGATCGGCTCCTGGTCGAAGCTGAACGTCACGGCGCCGCAAAGGCAGCGGCCGGTCACGGGGGATGCCATGCCTCAGTCCTCCGTCAATGTTCGTCCGTCTGGCGCCGCGCCAGGATCTCGCGCTTGCCGACATGGTTGGCGGGGCTGACGACCCCCTCCTTCTCCATCTGCTCGATGAGCATGGCGGCGCGGTTGTAGCCGATGTTCAGGTGCCGCTGGATGAAGCTGGTGCTGGCCTTCCCCTCGCGCGTCACCACGTCCACCGCCTGGTCGAAGAGCGACTTGTCGGCATCCGAGGCGCCGGCGATGCCGGACATGGACAGGCCCGCCTCGCCCTCCTCGTCCACCTCGGTGACCTCTTCCACATAATCGGGCTCGCCCTGCTCGCGCAGCCAGTTGGTGATCTCCTCGACCTCGCTGTCCTTCACGAAGGGGCCGTGCACGCGGGTCATGCGGCCGCCGCCGGGCAGGAAGAGCATGTCGCCCTGGCCCAGCAGCTGCTC
>NZ_JBFUIP010000423.1:0-1055 GCF_056401815.1 Aminobacter sp. P4_D5
CTCATGCGCGAGCCGGAGCTCGAGGAGGAGGACCTGACCGCGCGGATCGAGGCCGGGCGGCTGATGGTCAACCGCCGCAGCCTCGATGCCGGCGCGCCGCCCGAGGTCACCATCACCGCGCCCGACGGCACCACCAGCCGCGTGCCGCTCGCCAATGGCGGCGGCGGGCGCTCCTCGGCGGAGGTTCCGGCGGAGGCCCCGGGCCTCTGGCAGGTGGGCGACGGGCGCCGTCAGGCCTTCGCCGCTTCCATGCCCGCCAACCCCCCGGAATTCGCCGACCTCCGCGCCGATCCCGCGCGCGCGCAGTCGCTGGTGACGGCCACCGGCGGCGCAGCCCGCTGGTTCGGCGACGGCACGACCGTCCCCGAGATCCGCAGCGTCTCGGCCGGGCGCGACGCGCAGGGATCGGGCTGGATCGGGCTGCGGCGGCGCGAGGACCATACGGTGACCGGCATCGCCGCCCTGCCCCTGCTGCCGCCCTGGCTGATGCTGCCGCTGCTGCTGGGCGTGGCGATCATCGCCTGGCGGTCCGAGGCGCGCTGAATTTTCATGGGTTCGCATTACAGATGATGCAAAATCCCAGTTGCCGGCCCGCGCCCGGCATCGGAGCCTTCCCCCGCATTCTTGATCGGGAGGCTTGGTTGTTTTCACGAATCCTGGCGGTTTCGGCCGCCGTGCTGGCGGTCACCGCGGGCACGGTGGTCGCCCAGAACTACAATCGCCGGCCGACCTTCGGCACGGTCAACCTGATCACCACTTTCCAGCCCGACCCCTATGTCGTGAACGTGACGGCCGGCGGCAACATCCCCGCCGAGCGCATCGGCGGCCCGGGCTGCGTCGGCTCCATCGCGGATCCGCCGGACTTCCGGCTGAACTACCGCGCGGGCAGCTTCCCGCTCTACATCTCCGCCACCTCCAACTCGGACGTGACGCTGGTGGTGAACCTGCCCAACGGGCGCTGGATCTGCAACGACGACTTCAAGGGCTCCGATCCGGGGATCGTCCTGAACAACCCGAGTTCCGGCCAGTACGACATCTGGGTCGGCCACTACAAC
>NZ_JBFUIP010000424.1:0-1052 GCF_056401815.1 Aminobacter sp. P4_D5
CACCAGCACCGCCGCGCACGGCATCGCCGAGACCGTGCGGGGGCCCCTCTTCCGCGCCGGCTACTACGTGCAGGACTACGAGCCGCTCTTCCACGCGGAGGGCAGCATGGAGCACGGCATGGCGCTCGCGAGCTTCTCCCTGCTGCCCAACTGCTCCTACTTCGCCAAATCGCGCTGGATCGCCGACATGGTGCAGGCCTCGCACGGCCATGGCGCCGAGATGGTGGTGCCGAGCATCGACCACGGGCTCTACCACCCGTCCCGCCGCACCGAAGCCGCGGCGTTGCGCGTCGTCGCCATGGTGCGGCCGAGCACGCCGCGCCGCGCGCCGCCGCGCACGCTGCGCCTGCTCGGCCGTCTCGCCGCCGGCGAGTTCGGACCGGTGGATGCGATCGGCTTCGGGGCCTCGGCCGAGGATCTCGCCGCGCTCGGCATGGAGTGCCCGCAGGGCGTGACCCTGATGGGCCCGCTGAGGGAGGCCGGCGTCGCGGATCTCCTGCGCGAGGCCGAGGCCTTCCTCGATCTCTCGGACTACCAGGCCTTCGGGCGGACCTCGGCCGAGGCCATGGCCTGCGGCTGCCTGGCGCTGGCGCCCCGGCTCGGCGGCTCCGCGGACTTCATCGAAGACGGGGTGAACGGCTTCCTCGCGGACACCACCGACGAGGCGACGGTGGACGCCGCGCTGCGGCGGCTGCTCGCGCTCTCCGAGGGCGAGCGGCGGAGTATGCGCCTCGCCGCCCTGGATGCGGTGGCGGGTTTCACCCCGGTCCGCGCCGCCATCTCCGAGCTACGGGCGCTGGGCCTGGTCTAGGTCTCACGCGTGGTTCAGACCTCCGGCGCCTTCGCGCCCTGGTCATCACGCTCGGGCGAGGGTGTTGCCAAGCGGCCGAGTGCCGATTAGGCATTGTGGCACATCAGGAGTTGGGCCGACGCCCGACGCCAACCTGCCTCCCGGGCAAGGTGGCGCTCCCGCAGGGAGGATGTGGCCGAACCGGCAACCAAACGGGTCCCAGCCACGGCGTCAGCTCCGCTCCGGTGCCACGGAGGACGCC
>NZ_JBFUIP010000425.1:0-1052 GCF_056401815.1 Aminobacter sp. P4_D5
GGTCCTCACCTGAGGCGATCGGAGTCCAGTTCGTCAAGGCGACAGTGGAGGTAACGTCCCAGTCCGGCGCGAGGACGTCGAGCCCATCCGCCCGCAGCAGCCGGTCACGTCCCTCGTGCATCCCGGCGCGGGCGAGCTCGACCGTGGTCTCGTCGCGCAGCACGTAGAGCACGCCGAGCTCGTAGTCGCCGCGGGCGAGGCGGCCGGTGATCTCCTCGCGCAACCGCTCGATGGCCCCGGCATCGGTCCGGGCGAGATAGACGGCGTCCGTCGCCAGGCCGTGGCGGGCGGCGAAGACCGCCACCTCCTCCCAGCCGCGGCCCTGGTTGCCGGCGGGCACCAGCCGGATGGCGTGGGAGCGCGGCGCCGCCTGGGCCCAGAAGGGATCGGCTAGACGCAGCGGCACCTGATCGGCTGTCGGCGGGAAGTAGCCGGCGAGGCGGGCATAGCCGGGCCGCAGGTCAACCGCCTGGACCAGCAGCAGCGCCAGCATCGCGATGCCGCCCCAGCGCGGCCCGGCGACGCGCAGCAGCCCCGCCATGCCGGCCAGGATCAGCGCATAGGCCAGGGGCCAGAAGTAGCGCTCGGAGCAGCGCAGCATGCCGGCCAGCGTCACGAGACGCTCGGGCAGGGGGATGGTCGCCACCTCGGCGCCGCCGACCGTGACGTGGTGGCTGATCGCGAAGAGCAGCATCGCCGCCAGCACCGCCATCACCGGTATCAGCCGGCGCCGCGGCGGCACGAAGAGCAGGAAGGGTAGCAGCAGGATCGCACCCAGGCCGAGATAGGAGCTACCGGATTCCGGATGATCCGGATCGGGCAGGTCCGGCATGATTCCCCCCCAGAAGGCGGGGTCGAAGGGCGCGAGCAGGTCCAGCTGCATCGTGCCGTACTGGTCGTTGCCATGGCCCGCGCTGAGGACGAAGAAGCCGGCCGCCCAGAGTCCTGCGATCCCCGCAGCGGGAACCGCGGCGAATTCCAAGATGCTCCGCCGGGACCACCAGTCGGCGATCCAGAGCGCCAGCACCATCGGCAGGATGTAGGAGTGGATC
>NZ_JBFUIP010000426.1:0-1047 GCF_056401815.1 Aminobacter sp. P4_D5
CTGCACCCTGTCCACGCTGCGGACTTATCTCGGCACGCTGAACCCGATCGTGCGGGTGGTGCGCGTGATCGGCTTCATCAACTGCGCGCCCGGCTTCAACACGCCGTCGGACGTGCTGCACGGCTTCTCCGACCTGATGATCGACGTCTTCGGCGAAGCGGGCCGCCACACGCGCTCGGCCATCGGCGTGGCCGAGCTCTACGCCGACATGCCCATCGAGGTCGAAGCGCTGTTCGAAGTGGGGAGCTGACCATGGAGATGCCCAGTGCCGCGGAGGTGGAGCGCCGCCTCGCGGAGGTGCGCGCCAAGCGCGGCTACCTCCTGCCGCATCACGGCATGCTGGCCATCGCCGCACCCGGCCTGCTGGCGGGCTATGACGCCGCTTACACTGCGCTGGCGCTGACGCCGCGCTTCCTGGACGAGCGGCCGAAGGAATTCATCTGGCTCGCGGTGCTGACGGCCTGCGACGAAGGCATCGCGACCCACCACATCGCCAAGTTCCGCAACGCGGGTGGCGGGGATGCGGAGATCGAGCTGGCCGTGCGCCTCGCTGCCTTCGCCGAGGGCGCGCCGCGCTTCGCCTTCGCGGCCGAGAAATGGGGCCACCATCTGCCCGCCTATGACCGCGCCACCGCCTATCGCGCGGCGCTGGATGCGCTGCAGGCTGGCAGCGGCGTCTCCCGCGGGCTGGTGGAGGTGACACTGGCCGCGGTCCACACCACGCGCAAGGGCTGGTGGGAGCTCGCCCTGCACATCAGGGGCGCCTATGCCGAGGGCGTGCCCGAGATGGAGCTGGCCGAGGGCATCTCCTACGCCATGTTCCCCGGCAGCATCCCCAACTTCGTGGATGCCTGCGGCGTCTGGCAGGGGCTGATTGCGCGCGGCGAGGTTCCGGCCTCCGAGGCCTTCCGGCTCTGGGGCGCGGATGCGGCGGATCAGGCGGGGTTCGGCTGATGCACTTCATCGTGCCGAAGGGGATGGAGCATTTCCCCCGGGAATCCGGCTACGCGCCGGCGGTGGCCGAGGGCGGCTTCCTCTTCCTCGCGG
>NZ_JBFUIP010000427.1:0-1046 GCF_056401815.1 Aminobacter sp. P4_D5
ATCCGGAGCGCGTGCTGTTCGATCGGCGAGAGGATCTGCCAGAGCACGGAGAGGCGGTAGTCCTCCTGCAGCGCGGCGCGATCGTAGCCGCTGACGCCACGGGCCAGCAGTTCCGCGTGGTAGGCGTCCAGCAGTTGGCTTTCGCGCCCGCGCCGCATGTCGGGATACCAGTGGACCGCCATCATGTAGGCCAGGTCGGTCGTCGCCGTGTTGGCCGACCAGCAATCCCAGTCGAAGAGCATCGCCTGGCCGGCGCTCTCGCCTTTCGACAGGAAGCAGTTCCAGACATGCGCGTCGCCCTGGATGACCGTCATGTGCCGATGGCCATGGTAGCGCGCGACCAGCCGCGGCGCGGCCTCGAACAGCCGGGCGTAGAGCTCCCGCCGGCCGGTGGAGAGCCCGTCGCCTGCCTGCTCGGCGAAGCCTGCATATTTCTCCGCCATGCCCTGGAGCCAGCCGTCCATGTCGGCCTCGCTCGCCCAGGCCCCCACATCGATGCCGAGGCGCGGATGGTCCCACCATGCGGCATGGAAGCGCGCCCGCGCGCGGATGATCGCCTCCGCATCCCCGAACTCGGGCGGCAAAGGCCAGGGCGTGGCGATGCGGTGGGTGTCGGTCAGGTCCTCCAGCAGGAGGTGCCAGGCGCCGGTCTCCGCATCCAGATGCGAGGCGAGGCAGCGCGGAACGAGGCCCGCCGGCGTCGCGGAGCCGACCTGCGCATAGAAGGCGACCTCGTGACGTCCCCCCATCCAGGGGCCGCCCGCGCGTTCGAGCAGCCCGGCCTTCAGGATCATCGTCTCGGGCAGCCCGGCCGCCTCGCCCTCGTAGCTCAGGCCCAGCCGGAAGATGTGGGACAGTAGCGTCGGGAAGGCCCGGAGGACCGTGACCTCGCGGACCCTTCCGTCGCCCAGCAGCCCGGAGCGGCGGAACGCCTGCGTGAGGGAGTCGGCGTCGGTCCCCTTGGGGAGGGCTTCTGTCGTCATGTGCGGCCGCTTTGCGAAGGCGACGCGCATCTAACCCGATCCGTTATGCCTTCACAACGGATC
>NZ_JBFUIP010000428.1:0-1039 GCF_056401815.1 Aminobacter sp. P4_D5
CGCCCAGACCGCCGACGGCTTCGGCCCCCAGCATGTCGGCATGCCCGAGAGCGCCATCTCCACCGGCCTCGTCGACTTCGCCATCCCCGCCGACCGAATGGGCGGCAAACTCGTGGATTTCGTGCGCGGCGGCGAAGAGCTGGAGAACCTCCTGTCCAGCTCCGCCGAGACCGCCGGCGATTCGGCGCCGGACGCGGCGATGCCGGAGATCTGCGACATCCTGCGCAGCCAGATCGGCCACGACTTCAGCGGCTACAAGACCAAGACCTTCCTGCGCCGCGTGCAGCGGCGCATGCAGGTGATCCAGCTGGTGAGCCTGCCCGCCTATATCGAGTGGCTGCGGCAGGATCCGCGCGAGGTCGCCGCCCTGTTCCGCGACCTGCTGATCAACGTCACCAACTTCTTCCGCGACGCCGAGGCCTTCGGGAGCCTGGAACGACTCGTCGTGCCGAAGCTCTTCGAGGGGCGCGGCGCCGACGAGGTGGTGCGCGTCTGGGTTCCCGGCTGCTCGACGGGCGAGGAGGTCTTCTCGATCGCCATCCTGCTGCGCGAGCACATGGACAGGCTCACCGCCGTGCCGCGCGTGCAGATCTTCGCGACCGACATCGACGAGCCGTCGCTGGCCATCGCCCGCACCGCGCGCTACCCGGCCGCGCTGCTCGACAGCGTGACGCCGGAACGGCGCGAGCGCTTCTTCGTCGCCGACGGCGGCAGCTACATCGTCTCGAAGGAGGTCCGCGAGCTCTGCATCTTCTCGCCGCACAGCGTCATCCGCGACCCGCCCTTCTCGCGCATCGACCTCGTCTCCTGCCGCAACCTGCTGATCTATTTCGGCGTCGACGTGCAGAACCAGGTCATCCCGACCTTCCACTATGCGCTGCGGCCCGACGGGCACCTCTTCCTCGGCTCGGCGGAGAATGTCAGCCAGTTCGAGGAGCTCTTCGCGCCGGTCGACAAGAAGCATCGCATTTTCCGCCGCCGTGCGGATGGGCCTTCGGCGCTCCGGCTTCCGCTCGTGCTGAGCACCCTCCGCCCGGGA
>NZ_JBFUIP010000429.1:0-1033 GCF_056401815.1 Aminobacter sp. P4_D5
CCCTTCTACTACATCGACTACACGCTGGCGCTCTGCTGCGCGCTGCAGTTCTGGGTGAAGTCGCTGCACGACCCGAAGGCGGCGCTCGACGACTATGTGGCGCTATGCGCGCGCGGGGGCTCGGCGCCCTTCCAGGAGCTGGTGAAGTCGGCGGGCCTGGTGTCGCCCTTCGCGCCGGGCGCGCTCGCGGAGGTCGTGCGGGAGGCCGAGGCCGTGCTGTCCGGCGCTCCGCCTATCGCGTCAGCTTGATGTAGAGCAGCGCGAGGGCCAGGAAGATGGCCGGCAAGGCCCATCTGATGGTCCTCGCGACACGAAGGACCTCGACCGGCGGCGGAGCGGCCGGTGTCGGCGGCACCGGCGTCGAGTACACGACGGGTTTGCGCTTCTCGACCGTGGCCTCGATGGCCTTTCCTTCGACCGGATCGACGCGGAGCGCTCCGCGCTCGTCGCGCTGATAGGTCATGAACAACTCGGTAAAGCGCGACCCGTCCCCAGGCGGCGCCTCCAGCTGATAGAAATCCACGGTCAGGGCAACGCTCAGCCGGTTGGCCTCCCCCGCCATCAGGGTGATCCAGAGGGCATCGAAGACATCGGCGGGCAACATGACGACCATGTAGGTCATCAGCTGCGCGTCGTCCTCCGCATACAGCTTCCCGTAGGTGTTCTCCACGAGTGTGACCGTACTGGTGCCGGAGGAATTCTCGCCGGCGCTTCCGATCGAGATCTGCCCGGTGATGAAGCCGGGCTCTTCCAGAATGCCCACCAGGCCGACACGCTCCATATGCCAGACCCGTCCCGTGATGGTCCTCTGGCGCCGCCAGCCGCCGGGATCGGGTGCCCCGTCCTGCGCGCTCGCCCCCCGGTAGTCCCGCCATTCGAGATCTTCGACGGAGACATCGAAATAGCCGCCGGTCCCGCGGACATAGCTTCGCCCTTTGACCTCGATGCGATCCCCGGCCTGTTGCGGCATCTCGGCCGTCCCCCCCTCTCGACGAACAGGACCGCCGGCATGCCCGGATGACCTGGCTACGCC
>NZ_JBFUIP010000430.1:0-1029 GCF_056401815.1 Aminobacter sp. P4_D5
CTCGCCGTGCTGCGTCAGGGAGCCGCGACGGCGCTGGTCGCCTTGCAATGGGGGCCGCCCAGCGGCCTTCTCGTGATGAACTGGTATCCGACGCTCGAATCCGCCAGCGCCATCGCTGTGATCACGACGCTGCTGGTCGGCGAGGAGCACCGGCGGCAGGGCATCGGCAGGCTTCTGCTCAAGAGCGCCGGGCAAGCCGCGCGCATGGCCGGCTGCGGCCAGATGGAAAGCGCGACCGCAACGGACGCGCCCTCGCTGCAAGCCTTCTGCCGGACCACAGGCTTCGCCGAAGCCGGACCGCGCTTCGTCCGATCGCTGCGCAAGCAGGCCTAGGGTCCAGGGCAAAAAGCCCTGGCGAGGTCGAGGGGCAGAGCCCCTCGCCTTGTTCCCTACTGAATTTCCTTCCGCACGATCGCGGCCCCATCCGCCATGGCCTTCAGCTTCCCGAAGGCGCGCTCCCGCGGCAGGTACTTCATCCCGCAATCCGGCGCGGCGACGATGCGTTCCGCCGGCAGCACCTTCAGCGCGCGGCGCAGGCGCTCGGCGACGATCTCCGGTGTCTCCACCTCGGGCGAGCTGAGGTCGAGCACGCCCACCAGGATCGTCTTGCACGGCAGGTCGCGCAGGATCTCCAGGTCGAGGTTCGGCTGGGCCACCTCGATGGAGATCTGCTGCGCCGTGGTCTCCGACAGCTCCGGCAGGAAGGAGTAGCCGCTGGGCTTGCCGCTCACCATCGCGGCGTAGCCGAAGCACATGTGCACGATGGTTGTGCCGGGGACGTCCTTCAGCGCGCGGTTGATGGCGGCGACGGCGAAGCGGCGGGCCTCCTCGGGGAAGGCCTGCATCCAGGGCTCGTCGAGCTGGATCACGTCCACGCCGGCGGCCTTGAGCTCCAGGATTTCCTCGTTGAGCGCGSCCGCGTAGTCCATCGCGAGCTCGGCCTCGTCCTTGTAGAATTCGTTCTTCGCCTGGCGCGTCATGGTGAAGGCGCCGGGCAGCGTGATCTTGAGCTGCCGGTCGGTGTTGGCG
>NZ_JBFUIP010000431.1:0-1029 GCF_056401815.1 Aminobacter sp. P4_D5
GGCAAACTCGATCCCTTCACTTGAAATTACCATCCATTCGGGTCGAGCGAGGCTCGCTGCGGACATCGCGTACTGCACGCTCCCAGCGGCGATGGGTATCACGATGTCTCGCTGAGCTTCGCGCGGCCACCCCCTCAATCTGGAGCCCTCGCCATGCGGTTGATCGTTGCCCTGCTGGTCGCCGCGATGGCAGGGCCAGCGCAAGCGCAATCACCCCCGCCGCCGCAATCGCCGGGTCGCGTTCAGATCTTTGGCGCTGGGTTGATTGGATGCGGCGAGGTAGTCGCTGCAATAGAAGCGGAAAGAGCTGCGTGGGTTCGGCGTGAGCAGACGCAAACGTCAAATCAGTCAGCAACGATGCGCTATACCCACCTTGTGGGTTTCCTAAGTGGCATGATGAGCGGCGTAAATTGGGCTGGCACCCAAGATACATTTTCCCCGGGTGATCTACTAAGCCGGATGCTCTTCATCGAGCGGCATTGCCGCAGCAGCCCGCTAGATAATTTCATGAATGCCATCGAGGCTTTAAGCCAGGAGGAGCAGCGTCGCCGCTAAGCGAAAGGGGCAGTGAATAGCCGCCCCCTTCTCGGAAGGAGGAAAATTTGCCTCGTCTGAGCGCACGGCCTAGCCGCGTGTGCGGTGGATGGCGACGAAGGCCTCGAGGACCTGGGAAATCCGCATCGTCTAGGCCTTCATGCAGGGGGCGAAGGTGCAGAACCTTCGGCGGTAAAGCCACCCAGCGGTCGCCATGCAGGTGCACGAGCCGCCGCGAAGGCCTGCGCAGCGAGGGCCTCGGCGGCTATCTCGGTCCCTGTCGGTTCGACGATGCGGACCATTGGGACATAGCGCCCATCGGTCGCAAGGATGGCGAAGACCGGCGGGATCATTCCATCGCGCTCCATACCCGCACCGCTCGCGGCAGAAAGACCGAATGCCCGTTGGGCTGAATGGCAAAGATGAGCGCGCGGCGGCCATCGCTGCCGTGTTCCTGGTCAAGGGCTTGGGCATAAAGCTCCGCATCCTCGAGGG
>NZ_JBFUIP010000432.1:0-1028 GCF_056401815.1 Aminobacter sp. P4_D5
CACTGGCGGCAAGGGCGTGGACGTGGTCTTCGATCCCATCGGCCGCACCACCCTGCGCGACAGTTTTCGCGCGACCCGCAAGCGAGGCCTCGTCGTGGCCTTCGGTTCGGTGAGCGGTTCAGTCCGCGACCTCGACCCGATCGAGCTCGGCGAGGCCGGCTCGCTCTTCCTTACCCGCCCGCGCCTGGCCGACCATCTGCCCGACGGCCCCACCATCCGCCGCCGCGCCGCCGACATCTTTTCCGGCCTGCTGGACGGCGCCCTATCCCTCGACATCGCCGCCCGCTTCACTCTGGACAATGTGGAGGAGGCCCATGCCGCGCTGGAGGAGCGCCGCCTGATCGGCAAGCCCCTGCTCGACTTGCCGAGCCACTGAGCCGCGCGCAATCTTCCGCGCGAGCAACGAAGGCACGGCGTCCATGAAGCAACGCAATCTCGGCACCAGCGGGCTGCTGGTCTCCACCATCGGCCTCGGCTGCAACAATTTCGGCGGCCGCCTCGATCTCGAGGGCACGCGCGCCGTGATCCACGCGGCCTTCGACCACGGCATCACCCTCTTCGACACGGCCGACGTCTACGGCAACCAGGGCGGCTCGGAGACCCTCATGGGCGAGGTCCTCGGCGACCGCCGCAAGGACATCGTGCTGGCCAGCAAGTTCGGCCTGCCCATGGACGGCGATAACGGGCGGCTCAAGGGCGGGTCGCGCCGCTACATCATGTCCGCCGTCGAGGCGAGCCTGAAGCGGCTGAAGACCGATTATCTGGACCTCTACCAATATCACAAGCCCGATCCGCTCACGCCGACCGAGGAGACGTTGCGCACCCTCGACGACCTCGTGAAGCAGGGCAAGGTCCGCTACCTCGGCTGCTCCAACCTGCCGGGCTGGCAGGTGGTCGAGGCGCAATGGACCTCGAAGCATCTCGGCCTCGAATCCTTCGTCTCCTGCCAGGACGAGTATTCGCTGCTGGTCCGCAAGGCCGAGCAGGATGTGGCGCCCGTCGCCGCGCGCTACGGCATGGGGCTGCTG
>NZ_JBFUIP010000433.1:0-1026 GCF_056401815.1 Aminobacter sp. P4_D5
AGGTCAGCCGCTTCAAGGGGCTCGGCGAGATGCCGGCCGCCGTGCTGAAAGAGACCACCATGGGCCTCGCCAAGCGCGTGCTGCTGAAGGTGGTGCTGCCTCCGGAGGAGCGCGCGAAGACGGCGGAGCTGATGGAGGCGCTGATGGGCCGCAAGCCGGAGCTGCGGTTCAAGTTCATCCAGGACAATGCGGCGACGATGGATGCGGAGGCAGTCGACGCTTGAGGGGAGCTTTGCCCCTCGTAGGGGAAGGGGCAATTGTTGTGCCGATCGGCGTGATAGGCAGCAACCGATAGCCCCGCGAAATCTGGGATGTCATGGTCGCGAAAGTTACACAAAGACCCGCGCCATGATCCTCCGTCCTCTTCTCCTTCTGGCGACCCTCGCGGCCATCGCTGCCGTTCCAAGCGACGCCAGCGCCAGGACCTGCCCGGCCTTCATCGTTCAACAGACCCCTGAGGTTACGCCCTCCAACCGGAACGGTGTGACATGGTATACTTGGCGGGCCATCATCCGGAACGATTCGCGCGTTATGAGCACCACCGTGGTGCGTGTTTCGCTCGTCGGCGTCCCTCAGCTGACGCAGCAACGGCTCAACAGTCCGGCCACTCTCAGGCTCCAGGCCGGTATCCGGATGGGCGTAACGGTAGGCGAGACGACCACCTACCTGATCCACCCCGATGTGAGACCAGGCATCCAGATCGACTGCGACTAAGTCCTTGGCCCGGCGGCTACATTGGCGGTGGCAGCTGTCCGCTTCGAGGCCACTCGGATGCGGCGAGGACGGTGTTCAACTGCATGGAACCCTGGCGGGGGTTGGCCGCGAAGGGACACAACCGAGGGCCAACGCCCCTCGCATCCATCAAAGCAACGTCTCGATCGCGCTGCGAATAGCGTCCGGCTTGGTCGTCGAACCGAACCGCTTCACCACTCGGCCCTGCCGATCCACCAGGAACTTGGTGAAGTTCCACTTGATCGACGACGTCCCAAAGAAGCCCTTCGCCTGGCTCTTCAGCCACCGGTACAG
>NZ_JBFUIP010000434.1:0-1024 GCF_056401815.1 Aminobacter sp. P4_D5
GCGCACCGGCCGTGCCGCGCGACCGGAGGCGGAACCCGTCGCGCAACGCAAGCTCGAGGCCGTGCCGCCGGCTCCCTCGCGGCCGCTGCCCCGCGGTTCGCTGCTGGACCTTCGGGTCTGACGCTTCGGAAATTTGCCGAAATCTGTCCGCTACTGCGGCGCAACTCCCGGTCGTCCAGCCCAAAATAAAGGCATTTCGGGTAATCGTGTTACCAAATCGCAACACTATGCCTTCTTTATAGACTTTTCGACTTGCCGTGGCATGCTTTTACAGCCTKAATGGTCGCAACACGTCCGACCAGGAAAGGTTCAGATTTCATGCGCAAGCTCCTGCTCGCCTTGACCGCCGCCGCCGGCCTCGCCGCGGCCGCACCCGCCTCGGCCCAGATCGTCCTCGGCGAAACCGGACTGACGCTCTCGCCCACCGCCACGGTCGCGAGCGACTACCTCTTCCGTGGTATCAGCCAGACGCGTTCGCGGATGGCCTATCAGGGCTCGGCCGAGCTGGTGCATTCCAGCGGCTTCTACATCGGCACCTTCATCTCGAACGTGCGCTTCGCCTACACGGACGCCCGGCAGGAGGTCGACGCCTACGGCGGCTACCGCTTCTCCGCCTTCGACTTCAACTTCGACATCGGCGGGATCGGCTATCTCTATCCCGGCTACACGCGCGCGCCAGGCACCTACCCGCTCGATTACTTCGAGGCCTATCTGAAGGCGACGCGCGAGATCGGCCCGGTCACGCTCTCCGCGGCGGTCAACGGCTCGCCGAACTACTTCGGCACCTCCGGCACGGGCATCTACATCGAGGGCGGCGCCGACTGGAAGACGGGCATCTGGGACGTCACCCTCGGCGGCCGCGTCGGCTACCAGTGGATCGAGCGCAACCCGCGCTTCGGCACGCCCGACTACGCCTGGTGGGGTGTCATGCTGAGCCGCGACTTCGTCCTGCCGGTCCTCGGCAACACCGTCACGGCCAGCGTCGGCTACTACGACACCTCGATCAGCCGCAGCGACTGCATCT
>NZ_JBFUIP010000435.1:0-1023 GCF_056401815.1 Aminobacter sp. P4_D5
AACATCATCGTCGAAACGGCCGGCAGCGTCGTCGCGCCCGCCATCCGCATGCAGGCCGGCTTCAATTTCGGCACGAATGCGCCGGATCCGACCGCGGCAGGCGGCATCCAGCTCGCGGGGTCCGTCCGCGGCTTCGGCGGTTTCATCAACGGCACCGCCACCGCCGTCGAGATGGCCGCCGGCGCAAACGGGATTGTGCAGACGGGCGGCGTCCTCTTCACGAACAGCCTCACCGTTAATTCGGGCGGAAATGTACTGCTGAACCGCCCGATCATCTCGGATCCCGAATTCGGCGTCACGCAGGGCACCATCATCCGAGCCCTCGGTCCTTCGACCGTCACCGGCTGCCTGGCGATCGTCACGAACTCGAGCATCGATCTGCAGGGCACCACGACGGCGACGAACTCGATCTCCATCGCGTCGGCCGGCATCTCGCAAGGCGAGAGCGGCGTCCTGGTTACGCCGCGCTTCGACGCGGTTACCAACGCCGGTGGTTCTGTCTCGCTTCTGGGACAGAACCGGATCGATGAGTTGGGCGACGTCCTCGCCGAAACCGGCGTGAACATCACGAATGCGCAGTCGTTGGTGGTCAGCGGCACGGTGCGCGGCTCCAATGCCTCCAGCACCCTGAACGTCACGGGCAACCTGGACGTGCTGGGGACCGGCTCGGTGCAGGGTGCCTTTGGCGCCACGCTGCGCGCGACCGGCGACATTAACCTTGCCGCCGGCAGCACGGTTCAGAATGTCCAGAACGTCGACCTTAGTACGCAACCGACCGTCATCCAGGCGGGCTACGATTTCGGCGCGAACGCGCCGGATCCGAACTCAACCGCCGCGCTCCGCCTCGGCGGCCTGGTCGGAAATCCCACCTATACCGGTAACGTGACGCTGAACGCCGGAACCGGCGGCATCGTGCAGACGGGCGGTCAGATTCTCGGCAACTTCGTCACGATCCAGTCCGGCGGCGATGCGCTGCTGACCAGCGCCACCTCCGGCACGCCCAACAGCGTGGCGATCCTGCTG
>NZ_JBFUIP010000436.1:0-1018 GCF_056401815.1 Aminobacter sp. P4_D5
ATGCGCTACAGCGAGAGCGAGGTCCGCCGTGTCGCCCACGCGGGCTTCGAGGCCGCACGCAAGCGGCGCAAGAAGCTGTGCTCGGTGGACAAGGCGAATGTGCTGGAGACCAGCCTGCTCTGGCGCGAGGTGGTGACACAGGTCGGCCTCGAATATCCGGACGTGGAGCTCAAGCACGAATACGTGGACGCGATGGCCATGCTGCTCGTCCGCAAGCCGCGCGAGTTCGACGTGATCGTCACCGGCAATATCTTCGGCGACATCCTTTCGGATGCTGCGGCGATGCTGACGGGCTCCATCGGCATGCTGCCCTCGGCCTCGCTGAACGCCGACTCGCGTGGCCTCTATGAGCCGGTGCATGGCTCCGCGCCCGATATTGCCGGCAAGGACATCGCGAACCCGCTGGCCTCGATCCTCTCGGCCGCGATGCTGCTGCGCCACTCGTTGAACAAGCCGGAAATGGCCGACCGCGTCGAGAGCGCCGTACGCCGCGTCCTCGCCGAGGGCTACCGCACGGCCGACATCATGGAGGAAGGCGCCACCCTCCTCGGCACCGACGCCATGGGCGATGCCGTCGCCCGGGAGATCGCGCGCCTCACGAACTGAACCGGACTTCGCATTGCAGGGAGAAATGAACATGAAAATATGGACAAGCCGCCGCGCCGTTCTCGGCGCGGCCCTTGCGACGCCCATGATCGCGCGCGCCCAGGACAATTGGCCCAGCCGGCCGATTCGCTTCATCGTGGCCTTCGCGGCCGGCGGCGCGGCCGACACCGCCGCGCGCTCGATCGCCGCCGACATGCAGGAAGCGCTCGGCCAGAACATCGTCATCGAGAACCGCACGGGCGGCAATGCGACCATCGCCGCCAACGCCACGCTGCAATCGCCGCGCGACGGCTACACCTTCCTGGTGGATGCGGCGAACCAGCTCACAAACCCCGTGCTGATGCGCGACCTCGGCTTCGACTACCAGCGCGACTTCGTGCCGGTGACGCAGATCTCCTCCTTCCCGCAGGTC
>NZ_JBFUIP010000437.1:0-1016 GCF_056401815.1 Aminobacter sp. P4_D5
CGGCGATGGCGAGCAGCGCGTCACCATGCGCGCGGTTGCCTGCAAGCTCCTGCCGGCGGGCAGAACCGGTGAGATGGACCGCCTCATAGAGCCAGGTCGAGACGTTGTCGGGCATCGCGTACCAGTCGTTGGAGATCTAGGGCCGATCGACATTCAGGATTTCGAAACGGCGTGATGTCTGATTCATGGGTCTCCGTGTTTCATCACGGAGTGGCCGATGGGGATCAAGCGTTACGAGTTGAGCGAAGGACAATGGTCACGTATTGCGGGCTTGGTGCCTGGTAAGGCTGGCGATCCGGGCCGGACTGGCTCGGATAACCGGCTGTTCGTGAACGGATGTCTGTGGGTGCTGCGGTCGGGTGCGCACTGGGAGGACCTGCCGGAGCGCTACGGCAAATGGAAGTCGGTGCATAAACGCTTCAGCCGCTGGTGCCATGCGGGTGTCTGGGAGCGGGTGTTCGAAGCCCTGACAGCCGATCGCGACAATCGGTATCTGATGATCGACAGCACCATCGTGCGCGCTCATCAGCAGGCGGCCAGCGGAAAAGGGGGGCCAAGGACCAGGCGCTGGGGCGTTCCCGAGGTGGACTGACGACCAAGATCCACATGCTTGCGGACACGCTCGGCCGGCCGCTGCGCCTCATCGTCACTCCCGGCCAGGCCAGCGACATCACGACGGCACCGGCTCTGCTCGAAGGCCAGCATGCTGATGCCGTGTTGGCTGACAAAGCCTATGACGGCAATGCGTTACGCGCTCTGATCGCTGACATGGGCGCCGAGGCGGTGATCCCATCGAAGCGCAACCGAAAGCGGCCCATCCCGCACGACGCTGCTCTGTATCAGCACCGCAACCGCATCGAGAGATGCTTCAACAAGCTCAAGCACTTCCGGCGCCTGGCCACGCGCTATGAGCGCAGAACCATCCATTTCCTCGGCTTCGTTCAACTCGCCGCAGCCATGATCTGGATGACCTGAATGTCGATCCGTCCTAGCTTGTTGTTTTGAGAGCATGATTC
>NZ_JBFUIP010000438.1:0-1016 GCF_056401815.1 Aminobacter sp. P4_D5
CCCCCAGCCGCTGGAGCAGGTTCGCCAGCACCGCCACGTCCAGGCTGGCTGGGACGTTGTGGAGGGTCACGAGATGCGGCGTCACCAGGGCCGCCACCATCAGCGGCAGCACCGCATTCTTGGCTCCGCTGATCGGATAGGTTCCCACCAGCGGCCGTCCGCCGCGGATCACCAGGCTCGTCGCGCGGTCCGGCCGCCACCAGGGGCAGGCGGCCAGCAGGGAGATGTCGGCGATCGTCCGCATGCGTCGGGTCCCGGATTCGTCCTCAGGCTAGCAAGCGAGGCCGCATGGGCGAAACCTTCGGGGAAACCCGGCGTTCCCCTGGCATGAGCGAACGCAAGCCCGCCCTCACCGCGACCGAGGCCCGCGGGGGCCAGCCCGTGAACATGACCCGCTGGGTCTTGATCGGCGGGCTCGGCCTCGTGATCCCGGCCCTCGCCATCGCCTGGTACTTCCTGGCCTACTGATTTCTCTCAGTTGGCGGCCACTGCGGAGCATGGCAGGTTGCGGCCATGCTCATGATCCCTGCCAGCCGCGAGAATGTCTACACCGGGAGCCCGCTCGACCGGCTCTCGGGTAAGCGCAACGACGAGGAATTCATCGCCAGCCAGCTCGCCGACGACGCGGCGCTTTTCGTTCCGGTCTGGCGCTCCCGCAGTCTGATGCGTGGCGTGGAGCAGGGCAGACCCGAGGCCGTGATGCTCAGCCGCGCCGGCGCCGAGGCCGTCCGCATGGCCGGTGGCCCCTGGGCCTTCCTGGGCCTCTGGGAAAAGCGCCCGGTCTTCGCCGTGGATTGCTCCAAGACCGACGACCCGCTCCCCCTCCTGCCGCCGGAGATGGGCGCTTTCTCCGACCTTCGCGGCGTCGCCGGCCTGCTGCCGGAAGGCGAGGCCAGCGTGCTCGCCCATGCGCGCGGCCTCATGCACTGGCGGGTGAAGCATCTCTTCTGCGGCGTCTGCGGCAACGGCACCGAGCCGCGCGACGCCGGCAACGCCCTTGCCTGCCCCAGCTGCGG
>NZ_JBFUIP010000439.1:0-1014 GCF_056401815.1 Aminobacter sp. P4_D5
CGCCACGGCAGCTTCGCGGCCGGCGGCGCGGAGCTGCATGTCAGCCCGGCCGCGGTGAGCCGGCTCGTGCGGCTGCTGGAGCAGCGACTGGGCATCGCACTGTTCGAGCGCGGTCCGAACCGGCTGGCCCTGACCGCGGCGGGCGCGGCCTATCGGGCCGGTCTCGGCGACATCTTCGACGAGCTGGCGCGGCTGACCGTGGCCACCGTGGCGCAGGCGGGCCAGCGGACGCTGATCCTCGGCGTCGGGCCCAGCTTCGCCTCGCATTGGCTGATCCCGCGGCTGGCGGACTGGCACGCCCGCGCGCCGGGAATCCAGGTGCGCGTCACGACCGGGGGCGCCGCGGCCGCCTTCGACGAGGGCTGGACCTGCGGCATCCGGCTGGGCGAGGGCGACTGGCCGGGCTTCGTCGCGACGCCGCTCTTCCCGGCCGACCTGCTGCCGGTCTGCGCGCCCGCCTTGGCGGCGGGGCTGGCGGAGCCCGGCCAGCTTGCGAAGGTCTCGCTGCTGCGCGTGGCGCATGCAGCGGAGGACTGGCCGCTCTGGCTGGCGGCGCAGGGGCTGGCGGGGAAGGTGGCAGCGCGCGGGCCGGTCTTCGACTTCTATGGCCAGGCGCAGCAGGCGGCGGCGGATGGGCTCGGCGTGGCGATGGGCATCCGGCCCTATATCGACGACGCGCTCCGGCAGGGACGGCTTGTGGCGCCCTTCGCGGCGCCGGTGCCGAAGGGCGAGGGCTGGTTCCTGATCAATCGTCCCGGACGCGAGGAGGATCCGGCCTTCGCGGCCTTCCGGGGCTGGATCGTGGAGGCGGCGGCCGGCTGAATCAGTCGTGATCGGCGCGGAACTGTTCGGCCGAGCGGAGCCGGTCCTGGTGGTTCATCAGCAGGGACAGCAGGCTGACCTCCATGCGCAGCGCGTCGGGCAGGGGCATGTCGCAGCCCTTGCGCACGGCCTCCTTGGCGAAGGCCGTGGCCATGGCGGAGCGGGAGGCGATCGCCATCGCCAGCTCGCGCG
>NZ_JBFUIP010000440.1:0-1006 GCF_056401815.1 Aminobacter sp. P4_D5
CCCTCGCGCCGCGCCATCTCCAGCAGCAGCAGCGCCCGGCTTTTCAGGTGCTCGCTCTCGGGCAGATCGGGCACACCAGCGTCGAGTTCGAAGCGCGACATGTCGGTACCCAGCCGGTCCGACAGCACGGTGTTGGCCTGCTTCATGTCGAGGTTGCGGCTGAGCTCGGCGAAGAGCGCCTTCGCCTCCTCCTCGGTGCGGCCGATGATCGGCATGAAGCCCGGCATGATCTTCAGCCCGTCCTCGCTCCGTCCGTGCTGGGCAAGCTGCGCCTTAAGGCCGCGGTAGAAGTCTTGCGCGTCGCTGAGGTTGTTCTGGGCAGTGAAGACCACCTCGGCGGTGCGGGCGGCGAGCGCCTGGCCGGGCGCGGAGCTGCCGGCCTGGATGATCACCGGCTGGCCCTGCGGGCAGCGCGGCAGGTTCAGCCCGCCCTTCACGGTGAAGTACTTGCCCTCGAAATCGGGGATGTGGAGCGTGCCCGGCCGCACGAAGGTGCCGCGCTCCTTGTCCATGACGAAGGCGTCGTCGTCCCAGGAATCCCAGAGCAGGCGGCAGGCCTCGACGAACTCGTCGGCCATGGCGTAGCGCTCGGCATGCGGCGGATGCTGCTTGCCGAAGACGGCGCCGTTCTTGGGATAAGAGGTGGTCACCACGTTCCAGGCCGCGCGCCCGCCGGAGAGGTGGTCCAGCGAGGAGAAGGCGCGGGCGGTGTGGTAGGGCTCGGCATAGGTGGTCGAGGCCGTGGCGGCGAGGCCCAGATGCTTGGTCCCGGCCGAGAGCACCGACAGCAGCGTCAGCTGCTCGAACTTGCCGATCGAGGAGGGATGCTCGCCATAGCCGGTCGAGAAGTTGTCGGCGAGGAAGAACATGTCGAACTTGCCGCGCTCGGCCGTCGCCGCGATCTGCTGCATCAGCGCGAGGTTGGGCCCGCCCGGCCTGGCGGCCGGGTGCCTCCAGCCGGCGACGTGATGCCCGGCGGCCTGCACGAAGATGCCCAGCCGCATCC
>NZ_JBFUIP010000441.1:0-1004 GCF_056401815.1 Aminobacter sp. P4_D5
GGACGTGCCGGGCTATCGCGGCCGCGGTTGACGGCGCGCATTGACCGCCAGGGCCGGTCGGCCCCATAGGGCGAAACCAGGGAGGACTAACCGAAATGGCGCGCGTTCTCGTGACCGGGGCTGCCGGCTTCATTGGCGCGCACCTTTGCCGCGCATTGCTGGCGCGTGGCGAGGAGGTTATTGGCCTCGATAACTTGAACCCGTATTACGACCCCGCCCTGAAGGAGGCGCGGCTCGCGGCGCTGACCGGCGAGGCGGGCACGTCGCAGTTCGAGTTCTTCCGCATGGATCTAGCTGATGTGGACGGCGTGCTCCGCCTGATGGGTCCGAAGAGCGGCATCGACCGCGTCGTGCATCTGGGGGCACAGGCCGGGGTGCGGTGGTCGCTCGAGGCGCCCTTTGCCTATACCAGCGCCAACGTCACCGGCCACCTTTCCGTCCTGGAGGGCGTTCGGCGCAGCGAAGGACGGATCCGGCACACGGTCTATGCCTCGACCAGCTCGGTCTACGGCTCGCGCGAGGACGGACCCTTCCGCGAGACGGACCGGGCGGACCAGCCGGCCTCGCTCTACGCGGCGACCAAGCTCGCTGGCGAGATGATGAGCAAGGCCTATGTGGACCTCTACGGCCTGGCGCTGACGGGTCTGCGCTTCTTCACGGTCTACGGGCCCTGGGGGCGGCCGGACATGGCCTATTGGCTGTTCACCGAGGCGATGCTGAAGGGGGAGCCGATCCGGCTGTTCAACGAGGGCCGGATGATGCGGGACTTCACCTTCGTGGACGACATCGTGGCGGGCGTGATCGCGGCGCTGGACCATCCGCCAGCGGCACCGGCGCACCGGATGTACAATATCGGCAACGGCCGGCCGGAACCGCTGCTGGACCTGGTGGCGATCCTGGAGGAGCTGCTGGGCGTGGAGGCCGAGCGGGTGCTCATGCCGATGCAGCCGGGGGACGTGCCCGGGACGTTTGCGGATGTCTCGGCGATGGAGCGGGATTTTGGG
>NZ_JBFUIP010000442.1:0-1001 GCF_056401815.1 Aminobacter sp. P4_D5
TCGGCACGCCGCGCACGATGGCGGACGTGCCATGGAAGTTGATGCGAGCGCCCATGCGCATGAGCTCGGGGACATGCATGAAGCGGTTCTCGAAGATGGTCTCGGTGATCATCGAGGCGCCGTCGGCGACGGTCATGAGGGCCATGAACTGGGCCTGCATGTCGGTCGCGAAGCCGGGGAAGGGTTCGGTCATCACGTCGGCCCCGCGCAGCCCGTTGAGGCGGCTGACCGTGAGGCCGGAATTGGTCTCGGCGACATCCACGCCGCTGTCGCGCAGCACGCGGGCGACGGAGCCGAGATGCTCCAGCCGCGCGCCTTCGAGGTGCAGCCTGCCGCCGGTGATGGCGGCGGCGCAGGCATAGGTGCCGGCCTCGATTCGGTCGGGGACGATGGGGTGCGTGGCCGGGAGCAGCGTGGCGCCGCCCTCGATCCGCAGCGTGCCGGTGCCGATGCCCTCGATGCGGGCGCCCATGCGCATGAGGCACATGGCGAGGTCGGTGATCTCGGGCTCGCGGGCGGCGTTGACCAGCTCGGTCTCGCCCTCGGCCAGGCAGGCGGCCATCAGCAGGTTCTCGGTGGCGCCGACGCTGACCTGGGGGAAGATGATCTTCGCGCCGCGCAGCTTGCCCTGGGGGGCGCGGGCCTCGATGTAGCCGGCGGTGATCTCGACCTCGGCGCCGAGCTGCTCCAGCCCCTTGATATGAAGGTCCACCGGCCGCGTGCCGATGGCGCAGCCGCCGGGGAGGGAGACGCGGGCCTTGCCGTAGCGGGCCAGCAGCGGGCCGAGGACGAGCACCGAGGCGCGCATCTTGCGGACGATGTCGTAGGGCGCTTCCAGGCTGGCCGCGGCGCCCGACAGCTTCAGGGTGCGGGCCGTCCTGTCATGCTCGACGGTGAGGCCGTGCTGCACCAGCAGCTGCCGCATGGTCGCGATGTCCGCGAGATCGGGGGCATTGGTCAGGACCAGCGGCCCGTCCGCCAGGAGCGCGGCGGCCATGAGC
>NZ_JBFUIP010000443.1:0-1000 GCF_056401815.1 Aminobacter sp. P4_D5
ACGCCAATCTGGTGCTCGGCCGGCTCGACCCGAAAAGACTGCTCGCCGTCGACAATCCGGTGACGGTCGAAACAGTGCGGAAAATCTTCGAAGACAGGATCGGCAAGGCGACCCGGCTCGATGGCACGGCTGCTGCCGGTGCCGTGCTGAGGCTCGGCAACATCAAGATGGCCGGGGCCATCCGCATGGTGTCGGTGTCGCGCGGCCACGACCCGCGCGATTTCACGCTGTTTGCCTTCGGTGGCGCCGGGCCGCTGCATGCCTCAGCACTTGCCCGCGAACTTGGCCTGCCCCGCGTRCTGGTTCCGGCGAGGCCCGGCATCACCAATGCACTCGGCTGCGTCGTCGCCGACCTGCGCCATGACTTCGTCAACACCCTCAACCAGCCGGTGGCGATGCTCGACGAAAAACGCGTCCGCGAGGTGCTGGCACGGCACCGGGCGGAAGGCGAGGCGCTGATCGCCAAGGAGGCGATCAAGCCTCAGGCCATCCGCGTCAGCCACTCGGCCGACATGCAGTTTGTCGGACAAACGCACATCATCAACGTGCCGCTGCCTTCGCCCGAGATCGACCGCGCCACACTGCAAGCGCTGTTCGAAAAGGCCTATTTCGCCCGCTTCAAGGTCGAACTACCGGAAATCCGCGCCAACCTCGTCAACCTCAACACCTCGGTGACGGGCGTGCGCCCCGACATCGACCTCAGTCGGCTGATCGATCCGGCCGGACGGGCGATGACACTGGAGGGTGCACTGCGCGAGATCCGTCCGGTTTGGTTCGACGGCGGCTGGCGCGACACGCCGGTCTATGAGCGCGAAAAGCTGCCGCTCGATGCCATGATAAACGGGCCGGCGATCCTCGAGCAGATGGATGCGACGACGGTGCTGGAACCGGGCGATCATGCGCGGACCGATGCGGATGGGAACATTATCGTCGAGGTGGGTACGTCATGACCAAGCGCCCCCTCACCCGGCCTCCGCTTCGCTCGGCCACCCTCTCCCCG
>NZ_JBFUIP010000444.1:0-998 GCF_056401815.1 Aminobacter sp. P4_D5
GCGCGGAAGGCTGGACTACCTGTGCTTCGAGAGCATGTCGGAGGTCACCATGGCCGCGGCGCAGGCGGGGCGCATGGAGGATGGCGGCGCGCCCACTTACGACCCCTACCTGGAGGCGCGCCTCGCGCCGGTTCTGCAGTCCTGCAAGGAGCGCGGCATCCGCATCGTCAGCAATCAGGGCTGGCTGGACCCCGCCGGCGCCGCGCGCCGTGTGGAAGCGTTGGCGCGGGAGCTGGGGATCGAAGGACTGCGCGTAGCGTCCGTGACCGGGGGCGAGCTGACCGACCGCATCGTTGGGCTTGACCTGCCCTTCCAGGAAACGGGCCGCCCGGTGGCGGAACGGCGCGACGCGATCGTCTCGGCCGAGGCCTACATGGGGGCGGAAGGGATCGCCTCTGCTCTGGCAGGCGGCGCCGATGTGGTGCTGACTTCGCGCGTCGCCGATGCCTGCCTGTATCTCGGCCCATTGATGCACGAATTCGGCTGGTCGCCCGACGACCAGCACCGAATGGCGCGCGGCATGGCGGTCGGCCATCTGATGGAATGCGGCGCGCAGCTCTGCGGCGGGTACTTCGCCGATCCCGGCTTCAAGGACGTGCCGGGCCTGGCCGATATCGGCAATCCGATCGCCGAGGTGACGGAGGACCGCATCCTGCTGTCCAAGCTGCCGGACAGCGGTGGCCTTCTGACGCCGGCCACCTGCAAGGAGCAGCTGCTCTACGAGGTGGGCGACCCCGCGAACTACCTGTGCCCCGACTGCGTGGCCGACTTCACCCAGATCGGCTTCGTACAGCGCGCCCCGGATGTGGTGGAGGTACTGGTCGGCCCCACCCCTGGCCGACCACGCCCCCCGACGCTCAAAGTGCTGGTGGGGCTGCGCGAGGGCTTCGCGACGGAGGAGATGGTGATCTTCGCCGGCCCCGGCGCCCTGACCCGTGCCTTGGCCACCCGCGCCCTGCTGGAGGAACGCTTCCGCGGGGTCGGCCTGCGCGCAGAAG
>NZ_JBFUIP010000445.1:0-998 GCF_056401815.1 Aminobacter sp. P4_D5
CGCCGGGGCCGGTGCGGGCTGGTCCATCACCGCGACGGGGGGCTTGGCCGGTTGGGGCATGGGCTGCGGCGACACAGGCCTCAGCGTGACGATCTGGGCGAAGATGCGATCATCAGCGTCCTTGAGCTGTTCCACGAAGACGGGCTGGCCCTGGTCCACCGCCTCCTCCTCCGTGCTGATCTTGAACTCGGCGAAGGCATCCCCGGAGGGGAAAGGGCCGCGGATGGGGCTCGGCATCAGTTTCCTCCCGTGGGGGCGGTGGGGCGTACAAGGTTCAGCACACGAAGCCGATCGGCCTCGCGCCCCGGCGCCGCGACGAAGTCCGAGACGGTGAGGCCGGTCATCCCCTCGGCGCTCATCGCGGCCAGGATCGCCTCCCGGTTGGCGCGCCGCTGGGCCGCGGTCAGGGATGGGTCTCCGATCATCCGGCGGAGCGCGTCGGCGGCGGGATCGCCCGCGACGGGGATGGCCCCCGCGATGGCTGGCACCACGGCAGCGGGCCGCACGGCAGGCGAAGCCGGCGGGCGCCCGGCGGGTGCGGGTGGCTTGCCCGTATCGGCGGGAGGGGGCGTGCGCCCCTCCGTCTCGTCATCCAGGCGCTCACGCGCCCTCATCGCCTGGTTGCTGGCCGCCTCGCTGAGCGCGATCGTGGCGCCGACCAGCGTGCCGGCGCGATAGTAAGCCAGCAGATCCGACAGCGCGAAGCCGAGCGGGTAGCGGTCCGCCGTGCGGCGAAGGCCTCGCCGGATCCGCCAGCCGATCTCGTTGCGCCGGGCCTGCATGGAGGACTGCAGTGCCGTGGCGGTTCGGTTGACCAGGACCTGCTGGCTGACCGCCTCGTTCGCACCGCCCACCGCAGTGGAGGCGGCGGCCAGGGCCTGGGTGGTGCCGCCTGACGCCACCGCGGCGGCCGCGCTGAGTCCGAGCTGCGTGATCGTCGCCGCCAGCCCGGTGAAACGCTGGACGTCCAGGAGCCCCTGCTCGAACATCGCGTAACG
>NZ_JBFUIP010000446.1:0-993 GCF_056401815.1 Aminobacter sp. P4_D5
ATGTTCGTCCCCGGCGCCACCCGCGCGTCATAGTAGAATTCGGCGGCGGTTTCGGGCCGGTAGTCGAGCSGGCCATCGCCCAGGATGAAGCCGAGCCCGCCCGCCTCCAGAAAGCGGCGATGCTGCGCGGAGAGCCCCCCAATATTCACCGCCGCGCCCACCGTATCCGCCGGCCTTCCCCAGCGCCGCCCCGCCAGGGACGTGCCGGCCGAGACCGCCCAATCCATCTCCGTGTACATCCATTGCTGGCTGCGTCCGTCATTCCAGGAGAGGCGGGCGAAGATCCCGAGATCGTCGGCGATCTCCTGCTCCATGTTCAACGCCACCATCTGTTTGATGCGATAGCCGCCGCGCGGATTTTCGCTGGTCGCCTCGATGTCATTCGCCACCAAAGCGTTGTAGTCCTGCGACTGCGTGCGTGAGAGGCCGGCCAGCAGGCGGACGGCGCCGGGGCGATTGCCGAGATTCCAGAAGCGATCGAATTGCGCGAGCAATTGCCAGCCGCGCCCGGGCTGCGGATCCAGCGAGAGCGAGTTGATGCGCCGGGCCACCTGGAAGGCCCCCAGGCGCACGCCCCATCTGCCATCCTCCCACTCCGCCGCGACGCCGTTGGTGAAGCCTTTCGCGTCATTGGCAAAATCGAAGRCGCCGGCGGCGACGAAGGCCCAGTTCAGGAATTGCGTGCGCGGATCATGCGCGTAGCGATTGTCGTCGAAGATATCGAGGACCGAGAACTTCCCCATGGTGAGGGTGATCCGCTCGCGCGGCAGCGGCCGGCGAAAGCGCAGCAGGTCGTCATCCGGCTCCACGGTGTCGGCGGAAAGCCCGATGGTCTGGCGGAAGAAGACGCGCGGCACAAAGCCGGCCGGCACCTCGGAGCCGATCCGGAAGGCCTCGCCATTGGGAAATCCCGCGATCCCACGCGTGCCCGAAAGCCCGAAGCCGCGGATCACCTGGCCGTTCACGATCACCTCCGCGCCTTCCCACAACCGC
>NZ_JBFUIP010000447.1:0-982 GCF_056401815.1 Aminobacter sp. P4_D5
GTTGAGGTCGGGAAAGACGTCCACCGGCACCTTCGGGAGCACGAAGGCGCCATAGGCCATCAGGACCACAACGGCGGCGAGGACGAGCAGGCGATTGCGCAGGCTCGCGGAGACGAGGGCGGCGAACATCAGCGGATCTGGTTCACGAGGCCAGCGCCCTGCACCACCACGCGCTCGCCCGGCGACAGCCCGGCCGCGACGAGTACGCGCGCGGCGTCGATCGGCTCGACCCGCACCGCGGCAGCCGAGAAGGTCTCGGGTTCCACATGCCGCCAGACGACGCTCTCGCCATTGGCCGCGCGCACCACGGCGGCGCGCGGCAGGATCAGCCCGCGCAGGTTCTCCGCCAGCCGCGCCACCACGCGCACCGGCTGGCCCAGCGACAGGCCCGCCGGCGCATTCTCGATGCGGAACTGCACCAGCGTCGCCTGCTGCTGCAGCACCTGGCCGAAGCCCTGCAGCGTCAGCCGCATGGGCATCCCGTCGCCGGCCGCGGCGGTGGCGTCCTGCACCTCCAGCCGCGCGGCATCCGGCCCGTAGACCAGCGCCTCCACCCAGAGCCCTGACGGGTCGAGGATCTGGAAGAGAATATCCTGCGCCTGCACCACCTGCCCCGCCACGACCCGGGCCACCGCAATGATGCCGTCCGCCGGTGCGCGGATGGCCTCGGGCTCGATGCGGTTCGCGCCGATCAGCGCGCGGCGGCGGCGCAGGCCGTCGAGCTCGATCTCCGTGTCGATGACCTGCACGCGCGTGCCGGCGCCGCTCGCGACCAGCGAGCGCGCGCGGTTCAGCCGCGCCTCGGCGCCGGCGATGAGCTGGTCGATCTCGCCCCCGCGCTCTGCGATGGTGGTGCGGTCGGCGATGGGCAACGGCGCCTCCACCAGCGCCAGCACGTCGCCCCGCCGCACCTGCTGGCCGAGGCGCGGCAATCCGCCCTCCGGCGGCGTCACGCGCCCGCCGGCGATGCTCTGCGCCAGAC
>NZ_JBFUIP010000448.1:0-982 GCF_056401815.1 Aminobacter sp. P4_D5
GCGCGGGTCGAGATATTTTTCGGCGAGCAACTGGAATGACGGCACCGCGAAGCGGCCGTCGGGTAGCTCGAAACGGCCCGAAAGTGCCGCCCGCGCGCCTTTGGTGCCGAGCGGCACGACATGCTCGGTCACGGTTTCAAAGATCTGCGGCTTGCCATTGTCGTCACGCACGAAAAGCCCGTGTTCGGCAGTTCCGGGAGCGTCGACCACCAGCCAGGTCGCGTTGGAATAACGCACGATGTAATCGACGTCGATCTTCCGCGCCTTGAGCAGTTCGTGCACCACGGCAAGGATCAGCAGACCGTCGGTGCCGGGGCGGATGCCGATCCAGTTGTCGGCGACGGACGAATAGCCGGTGCGCACCGGATTGACCGAAACGAAGCGCGCGCCGCGTTTCTTGAGCTTCGAAATGCCGATCTTGATCGGGTTGGAATCATGGTCCTCGGCAACGCCGAACATGACGAACAGCTTTGTCCGATCCCAATCGGGCGCACCGAACTCCCAGAACGCCCCGCCGATGGTCATGATACCGGCCGCTGCCATGTTGACCGAGCAGAAGCCGCCATGCGCGGCGTAGTTCGGCGTGCCGAACTGCTGTGCCCAAAAGCCAGTCAGCGACTGCGACTGGTCGCGCCCGGTGAAAAAGGCAAGTTTTTTCGGATCTTCGTGCCGCACCCCGTCCAGCCAGCTGGTCGCGAGCGACAATGCCTCKTCCCAGGAAATCTCCTTGAACTCGCCCGAACCGCGCGGACCGGTCCTGAGCAGCGGCGCCCGCAGCCGAGCCGGGGCGTAATGCTGCATGATGCCAGCCGAGCCCTTGGCGCACAAAACGCCGCGATTGACCGGATGATCGCGATTACCTTCGATGTAGCGGATCTTGCCGTCCTTGATGTGGACGTCGATGCCGCAGCGGCAGGCGCACATGTAGCAGGTGGTCTTGCGAACCTCGTCGGAAACGGGTTCCGAAAGCGCTACGTGTGGT
>NZ_JBFUIP010000449.1:0-978 GCF_056401815.1 Aminobacter sp. P4_D5
GGGTGATCGTCTCCACCGGCAGCTTCTGGTGGAACACGGAGATGAGCTACGTCGTGGCCTTCGCCTTCTTCATCGTGGTGATCTTCGCGCGCCCGCAGGGACTCTTTGCCCGATGATTCCTGTTGTCGTCGCGATCGCTGCGGTCCTGGCCGTCGTGCCATTGCTCGGCACGCCGGACTACTTCCTGCATCTCGGCATCACCTCCATGCTCATGGCCGTCTCCGGCACGGGCTGGGCGATGATGGGGCGCTTCGGCCTTGTCTCGCTGGGCCATGGCGCCTTCATCGGCACGGCGGCCTATGTGATGGCGCTGCTCTGGAACGAGGCGGGGCTGACGCCCTGGCTAGGCCTGCCCATCGGCGTGGGCGCGGCGATGATCCTGGCGGCGCTGCTCGGCTATCCCTGCTTCCGGCTGCGCGTGGTGGGGCACTACTTCGCGCTGGTGACGCTCGCGGCCGGCGAGATCGTGCGGCTGATGATCGTGGCGCTGCGCGAGCACACCGGCGGCTCGCTCGGCATGACGCCGCGGCTGGCGCCGGACGCGCCCTTCCTCGCCATGCAGTTCAGCAAGACCGGCTTCTGGTGGATGGCGCTGATCACGTGGGTCTTCGGCCTGCTGGTCTGGTGGTGGCTGGACCGCAGCATGTCGTCCAGGGCGCTGGCGGCGATCAACGAGGACCAGGACGCCGCGGCCTCCATCGGCATCCACGTGACGCGGGAGAAGCTGCGCGTCACCATCATCTCCGCGGGGATCGCGGCGCTGGGTGGGGCGCTGGGCGCGCAGTATCGGCTTTACCTCAATCCGGAATCGCTGGCGGGGATCGGCATTTCCCTGCAGATCGTCTTCGGCGCGATCGCGGGGGGAATGTATTCGATGCTGGGGCCGAGCGTCGGCGCCGTCTTCACCATTGCACTTGAGGAAGTCTTGCGCGTGGGCTTCGGCACGGCCTTCATTGGTGCGGCGCCTTTCGCCTATGG
>NZ_JBFUIP010000450.1:0-978 GCF_056401815.1 Aminobacter sp. P4_D5
ACCTTGTTCGCTCATSGTCGGGACGTCGGGGATCATCGGGATGCGCGTCGCCCCGGAGACGGCGATTGCCCGGATCTCGCCGGAACGGATCATGGAGGCGCTGGAGCCCGASGAGACGGCCATATCGAGGCGACCGCCAACAAGGTCACGAACGGCTGGCGCACCGCCCCGGTAGGGAACATGCAACAGCTCGATGCCGGTCTCTGCCTGCAAGAGCTCGCCGGTTAGGTGCTGCGTCGTGCCGATGCCGGAACTGCCAAAACTTAAGGCGCCGGGACGTCTCCGCGCTTCCTCGATGAAATCCTGAAGATTTCGCCAGGGCCTGTCGCTCCGGACCGCGAGGATGTTGGGCGAGAGAGCCGCCAGCCCGATCGCGGCAAAATCCTTCAGGGGATCGAAGGCGAGGCTCCGGAACAGGACGTGGTGGTAGGCGAGTGGTCCGGTGCTCGCGAGATAGATCGTGTGATTGTCGGTGGCCCGAGCCACCATCTCGGCGCCGAGATTACCTGCCGCGCCCGTCCGGTTCTCCACGACGACGGTCTGTTGCAGTTCCTCGGGCATGATCGCCGCGAGRCCGCGCGCCAGAATGTCGGCCGCCCCTCCGGGCTCGAAAGTGGAAATCAGCCGGATCGATCGCGTCGGCCAGGCTTGTGCCCTTGCTGGCGCCGCGAGTGCGAGCCGGGTACCGCTAGCAGCMTGCGGCGGGTGAAGATCATGTTTTCCTCCCAGAAGCCCGTCGAGTATCTCGATYATGTTAGCCCGGCGATTGCTTGGTGCGCCGAAAATTGCCTTGTGCAAGCCGGATGGAWATTGGCCGCGGATGGCAACTTGGCACGTTGATCTGTCAGGATCCGGCCGATAGCGGCAGTTCTGCCTTCAGGTCGAGCGAGGGAAAGCAGACATAAGTTTTGCTAAGGAGACTGCCTCTAGTGGTCGGAAGGAGGGATTCTCCCGAGAGCTCCCCGGACAACGTGACCT
>NZ_JBFUIP010000451.1:0-977 GCF_056401815.1 Aminobacter sp. P4_D5
GGCGGAGGATCCGGACCTGCTGCCGGTGCCATCAGCCGTGGACCATTCGGCGATGGTCGGAACATGGCTCTGCATGGAGGACGGGCTGTCGCTGGATTTCGACGCGGACGGGGTGGCCCGCATGCACGGCGTTCCCTATGCGCTTGCCCCCACCGCCGACGGCAGGCTCGCGGCCCTGCGCGGCAGCTTCCCCTTCCTGGCCGCGCCACCGACGGGCGACGTCATGGAGGTGGAGTTCGATGCCGGCTACCGGCGTGAATTCCGCCGCGTGGAACCGGTCGAGGCGCCGGCGCTGGACGGCAAATGGAACTGCGCGGAGCTGGCGACGCTCTGGACCATCCAGGGTGGCGAGATCCGCGCCCGGGGACCGGTCCGGGCCTCCGGCGCCGCCTGGCGCATCGAGGCGCTGACCCCGCACAACCTGCGCATCCACATCCCCTCTGCCCTCTATCCGGCCTGGGCGGACGCGGTTCTCTCGGCGGATGGAAGCAAGCTGATGATCAATGCCGGCCGCGCGCGTGGGCTGATCTTCGAGCGCAGATAGAAAACGGCGCCGGAGCCAGGCTCCGACGCCGTTTCTCACCCTTTCCGGTGCGGCCTGCCGCTATGCGGCCGGCTGCGCCTGCAGGGACTTCTTGGCCTCACCGGAATTGACCGTCAGGACGACCTTGCCGTTCTCGACGCCCTTCACCTGGCTCAGYGGCAGGAAGTGGTGATGGCCCTGGCCATGCGGGTCGCTGTCCTTGGTGAGCTTGATCTGGTTGCCCTGCACATGGTCGACCGTACCGACGGGGTTCCCGCAGGAACCGACGACCTGCATGTGCTCCTTGATATCCGTGGCGTTCATATCGGCATTCCCTTCTCAACTTCGGCGTCGGAGTGGCGCCGTCGGGAAAGGGAACGCCCCGCGGACAGGCAGGTTGCCCGGAGCGGGCTTACGAAGAGGCCACGCTCCGGCTCATTCCCATAGTTGGAAC
>NZ_JBFUIP010000452.1:0-974 GCF_056401815.1 Aminobacter sp. P4_D5
GCCGCGCGCAACTCGCCGTCGTTGCGCCCGACGAGAACGGCAATCGCCGGCTCGCGCCCCGCCTCGGCAGCGATTTCAAGCGCCAGCGACGAGAACTCGGCATCAGCGGCGAGCGTCAGCACGATGTCCATGAACTCGACCAGGGCGCCGTAAAGGTCGTCGCGCGCGCCAAGCGCCTTGAACAGCCCCACGGTCTCCTCGCCTTCCTGCTCAACGATGGCGGCAATGATCGCCTGCTTGCTGGGAAAATAATGAAACAGGTTGCCCGGGCTCATACCGACCGCGGCGCAGATCTCGGCGGTGCTGGTCTGGTGAAAGCCTTTCCTGGCAAAACAGGTCTTGGCCGCGCCGATGATGGCCTGCCGTCTGGCGGCGTGCTTTTCGGGATCTATCTTCCGCATTTCGTGGCATCCAATTAATTAATAGACTAGTCGATCTATTAATTATCAAAACATGGGCGGTGTCAAGCAGCCGGCAATCGCATCGCGCGTTGAGGGCACCATTGCCCACTCAGCCGGGGCTTGCCAAAACCTTGGCTTCCGGTATTATTGCAAATGACTTGCAACTGCGATTAGAGGGGCGTCCGTTGGACTCTTACACCCGGCCCGCCGTCGACAACGAAGGCTGGCGGACCGCCAGGGGCGAAGGGTCGCTTTCGGAGGTCCATCGATCAATCCCCGTCCACACCAGCGGCTCAAGCTGGCGCAGGGCCGCCGCCTTCGTCGGCCCAGGCTATCTCGTTGCCGTCGGCTACATGGATCCGGGCAACTGGGCGACGTCGATCGCAGGCGGGTCGCGCTTCGGATACACCTTGCTGGTCGTTGCGCTGGTTTCCAACATCATGGCGATCGTGCTGCAGTCGCTCTGCGCGCGGCTCGCCATCGCTTCGGGGCGCGATCTGGCGCAGGCCTGCCGCGACGCCTTTCCTCGCCCGGTCGCTTATGTCTTATGGTTCATGGCCCATAAGACATAAG
>NZ_JBFUIP010000453.1:0-970 GCF_056401815.1 Aminobacter sp. P4_D5
CCGTCTGCCGCCCGGCGGCGAAGCGCAGGCCGAGCTCGACCTCGGTGGGAAGCAGCGCGCCGGGCGGATAGACGCCGCGGCGGATCTCCTCCGTCAGCTCCGCCGCGACCTCGCGGTAGCGGGGCAGGGGCTTCGCGGACGGATCTTCGATCCGCCTAGGGCTCATCGCAGTCGATCGGGATTCCGGCATCGAGCGATCTTACCACCGCTTCGAAGCCGATCATGGTGGCCAGCACGTCGCGCTCGGCGATCGCCGGCGGCGCGCCGTGCTCCACCTGGGCCGCGAAGGCGTCGAGCTCCGCGCGCAGGGAATCCTCGGCCGGGAAGGTGATGCGCTCCGGCGCGGCATTGGCGCGGCGGACCACCATCTCCGTCTCGCCCAGCACTTCCGCCGAGCCCTTGGTGCCGAACACATGCACGCGCCAGAAGAATGGCGTGGCGCGGAGGGTCGCCATCATCCCGCTCGTGCCGTTCGCGAATTCCAGGATGACCGAGATGGAATCCCGCGGCGCCGGCGCGGGTGGGTGTTCCATCAGCCGCGCCGTCACGCGCCGCAGCGGCCCAAAGAGCCCGATGCAGGCATCGAGCGCATGCAGCCCGGCGCCGGTCATGCCGCCGCCCGGGGATTCGCCGGGCGCGAGGCGCCATCCGCCCGTCACCGCGTCGGAGTTGAGGTTGCTGTTATGGCCTTCGATGTGCAGGAGCTGGCCCAGCAATCCATCCGCGATCATCCCTCGCAGGGCCTTGATCGCCGGCCAGAAGCGCCGGTTGTGGCCGACTGCCATCGGCACGCCGGCGCGACGGCAGGCGCCCAGCATGGCGCGCGCATCGGCGGTGTTGAGCGCCAGAGGCTTTTCGCAGAAGACCGCCTTGCCGACCGCCGCCGCGGCCTCGACCTGGGAGCGGTGCAGCGAATGCGGCGTCGCCAGCACCACTGCCCGAACGGCGGGATCGGCCAGCACCTCGGCCT
>NZ_JBFUIP010000454.1:0-970 GCF_056401815.1 Aminobacter sp. P4_D5
GAGCCGTCCCGCCGCCTCCTCCAACTGCTCCCCCGCCGCATGGACCGCGTCCCGGACCTTCTGCGCTCCGCTCGGCGTGGCGACGGTGCCCACGGGGTCGATGCTCCAGATGGGGAGGACGATCTTCTCCTTGCCCACGGGCAGGGTGATGTCCCGGTCCTTCGTCGCCTTGGGCACGCTCACGCGCAGCCCGGTGATGGCGGCGCCGAGCTGCTCCAGCGGAACCCGTGCCGCCCCTGCCGGGCGGCAGGCGGCGGCGGCTTCCCCCGTTGCGGCCTGCAGGTCCCGCAGGAGGTCGCGCAAGGCCCGCAGGCGCCGGGGCGCATCCGCAGCCAGCCATTCCGCCAGGGCGCAGAACGCCCGCAGCACCGACCAGAAGGCGCRCAACCGCGCGGCGCCGATCGCCCCGGCCGCGATCATGGCCAGGCCCAGGAGCACAAGCAGGAAAACACCCCCGCCGCTCAGCAGCAGCGCCAGGGCCAGCAGCGCGAAGCCCAGGCCCAGCCAGCCCGGCGCCGCCACGCCGGGCAGTGCCGGCAGGATTCCGCTGCGCCATGCCAGCCAGGCCAGGCCGGCGAGGCCAGCCAGGACCACGACGAGCGGGCCGAAGGCCAGCAGCAGCACCGCCACGGCCAGCGCGACCCAGAACAGCCGTCGGAGCACCGTGCCGACCAGGGTGGCGGGGTCCGGTGGCGATGTCCCGTTCATTCGCGCGTCTCCTGCCAGGGCCAGAGCCAAAGCGGCCGCACCGGACAGCCTCGCCTGTCCCGCTGCCACCGGACGAAGCCGTAGGCGAGCGTGCCGATCAGGAAGCCGCCCACCAGTTGCAGGAAGAAGCCGGTCGAAACCCGCCCGACCGCTGCCGCCCCGCCGACGAAGGCCAGCCCGCCGATGACGAAGGTCGCCAGCGTGCCGGTCAGGGGCACCACCACGACCAGGGCAGCCTCCAGCACCCAGGCCGTTTCCGTCC
>NZ_JBFUIP010000455.1:0-969 GCF_056401815.1 Aminobacter sp. P4_D5
CTTCCGCGCCTACAACAACGTGACCATGCGCATGGCGGAGCTGTTGGGCGCGACGGGCGTCACCGTGCAGGCGGCCGAGGTGAGCCAGGCCTTCGCCACCAACGTCATCCAGTCCATGTTCACCTCGGCCCAGACGGGCAATTCCKTCAGCGCCTTGGACTACACGCGCTACTGGTACAATGTCGGCGGCATGCGGACGCGCAACGCGGTCTTCGCCAATACCCGCGCGCTGATGGCGCTCGACGAGCCGACCCGTGCCGCCGTCCTCGCCGCCGCCGCCCGCGCCACCACGCGCGGCCGGCAGATGGCGATCGAGGCGGAGACTGTCATGGCCGACCGGCTCCGCCAGCGCGGCATGGAGCTGCCCGAGGCCCCCGCCCAGCTGATGACCGACCTCCGCGTGATCGGTGACACGCAGACGCAGGAATGGGTCCAGCGTGCCGGCGCCGAGGGTCAGCAGATGCTGGAGCGTTACCGCGCCGCGCTGCGCTGATCTGCCGCCGATGGCCATGCCGCGATCCCGGCGTGGCCATTCCCTTTCCAGCTTGCAACCGCTGCCGGGAAGCGGCAAAGCCCAGGGAAGGCCGGGACAACCCGGAGCAGGAGGATCCAGGAATGCATCAGGGAAAGATGGCGCGGCGCGCCATGCTGGCGGCAGGCGCAGGCCTGCTCGCGGCGCCGGCTGTGGCGCAGAATCCCTGGCCCGATCGTCCCATCCGCCTGATCGTGCCCTTCGGCGCCGGCGGTGCCATCGACACGCTGAGCCGCACCGTCGCCGCACGCTTCGCCGAGCATGCCAATGGCCAGACACTCGTGGTCGAGAATCGCCCCGGCGCGGGCGGCGCCATCGCCGGGGCCTTTGTGGCACTGCAGCGGCCGGACGGGCTGACGCTGATGATGTCAGACGTGGGGGCCAACTCCATCGCCAATGAGATGAACCCCAGCATCAGCTATGACCCGATGACGGCC
>NZ_JBFUIP010000456.1:0-965 GCF_056401815.1 Aminobacter sp. P4_D5
TCCGGCGAGATGGCCCGGGCTTCGGAGGTCGTGGCCCTGCGCGCCCTCGGCCTCAGCCTCGCCCAGGTGGCGCGGGTGCTGCGGGGCGACGCCCAGGAGATGGAGCCGGCCCTGGCGGCGCACCAGGTGGCGCTGGAGGGGCAGCTCCGCCAACTCGCGGGCACCGTGGCGAAGGTCCGCGGGCTGCGGGCGGATATTGCGCAGGGCTGGGTGCCAGCCGCCGGAGAGCTGTCACGCCTGCTGGGATCGACGGATGAGCTCAGCGTCGCCTTCGACCTTCCCTGGCCCTGGGGCGGCGAGCGCTTTGAGCTTCGCGATATCCGAGCACTGAACTACATCGTCGGCCCGCTGGGCAGCGGCAAGACGAGGCTGGCCCGACGCCTGGCCGAAGCCCTCGATAACGGCGCCTTCCTGAGCCTTGAGCGATCGGCGGATAATACCGCGGTGGCGCTGGAGGCCGACCCTGCCCTCAAATCGCGGGTCGATGCGATCCTGGCCTGGCTCGTCGACGACGGCGCCGTGGCGTCGGAGGCGCTGATCACGCTGCTCGCCGGGCTGGAAGCCGAAGGTCCTGCGGCCCTGGTGGTCGACATGGTGGAGCAGGGGCTGGATCAGGCCACGCAGGAGGCGCTGATCGCACATCTGCGCCGCCGGGGGGCCGGCGCTCGTCCGCTTTTCCTGCTCACGCGCTCCTGCGCGATCCTGGATCTGGCGGAGGTGCGCGCCGACGAGGCCATCCTGTTCTGCCCCGCCAATCACAGCCCGCCGACCCGCGTGGCTCCCTACCCCGGCACGCCCGGCTACGAGGCTGCTGCCACCTGCCTCGCCACGCCCGAGGTGCGGGCGCGGACGGAAGGTGTCATCGCCTGGCGGCCGGTCACGCCCGCGGCAGGAAGCCCACGATCCGCTTCGCCTCGGTGACGATCGGCTGCGCGATCGCCTCCGCCTTCGCGGCGCCCTTGCGC
>NZ_JBFUIP010000457.1:0-961 GCF_056401815.1 Aminobacter sp. P4_D5
GCCAGGGCCCGCTCTGGGCCACGCTGTGGCTCGCGCTGGCCGATCTGCTCATCATGGGCCTGCTGCTGCTGCTGGCGCGCCGACGGCACGACCCCGTGGCGCACGAGGCGCTCATGTTGCGCCGGCAGAGCCTGGCCGAGCTGCGCGCCATCTCGCCGATGGACGAGGCACTCAGCCTCGTGCGCTGGCGCTGGGCAGCGGAGATCGGCGCGGCAGTCGTGGAGCAGTTCCTCCGGCGACGGCGGTAGCAACCCGGCCGGCCTGCAGGGCGCGGCGCTGCTCAGTCAGCCCCGTATCAGCAGGCTTCTCGGGAGCCGGGTCTACAACGACCGGAACGAGGCGATCGGTGAAGTGGAGGAGGTGCTGCTAGCCCCGCCTGCCACCCCGGCGACGCCTTCCTCCCTGGGGCCCGTCGCCCTCATCCAGGTGGGCGGCTTCCTGGGGCTGGCCGGGCGCCTCGTCTCCGTGCTGCTCGGCGATCTCCGTTGGAACGCGGAGCGCGAGCGCATCACCATGCCGAGCGCCACCAAGGAAGCGTTGCGTGCCCGCCCGGCCTTCGACTACGGGATACTGCGCAACCCGTGAGGGCGACGCCGCTGGCCACCGATTCGCTGCACCCTGCACCTTCGCCCGGTAACCCCGCTGCGGCAAAGGCATTGGACGCCGCCAAGGCGGCAGAGGTCGCGGCCGCGCCGCAGGAGAGCTACTGGGCGCAGGCCTGGTCGGTCGCGACCTCGGACCAGATCTCGCTGGTCGCGGCGGGCTGCGCCTTCTACGCCATGCTCGCGCTCTTTCCGGCCATTTCGCTCTGCATCGCTTTCTACGGCGTCTGGTTCAACCTCGACACGATCGAACCCCAGCTTGCCGTGCTCAACCGCCTCCTGCCGGAGGACAGCTACGACCTCATCGCCGAGCGTGTGCATCATCTGGTCTCGGGACCGGCGCAGGCGCTGGGCTGGGG
>NZ_JBFUIP010000458.1:0-961 GCF_056401815.1 Aminobacter sp. P4_D5
AGACGAAGAGCGTGTAGCCGTCGGGCCGGGCGCGCGCGACGTATTCGGCGGCGATGGCCGTGTTGGCGCCGGTGCGGTTGTCCACCGGCATCTGCTGGCCCAGCTCGACGGTTAGTCGCTGCGTCGCGGCGCGGGCCGTGACGTCGGTGCCGCCGCCGGCCGCATAGGGTACCACCACGCGGATGGCGCGATCGGGATAGGGAAGCTGCGCGCGGGCGGCGCCGATCGCCAGCGGCGCAGCACCTAGGGTCCGCAGCAGCGCCCGTCGCAGGATGTTCTCGTTCATCTCTGTTCCTCCCGTTCCTCGTGCTGGCTCAGGGCATCTGCAGCCCGCCATTCACCTCGATGACCTGGCCCGTGATGAACCCCGCCATCTCGCTGGAGGCGAGGAAAAGATAGGCGCCGACGCATTCGTCGACCGTGCCGATCCGCCGCATGGGCGTGAGCTTGATCGAGGCCTCCAGCTGGTGCGCCGGGGTTGTCTTCGCCTTGTCCGGCTTGCCGATCACGCCGGGCGCGACGGCGTTCACGCGGATGCCGTCCCGCGCGACCTCCTTGGCCAGCCCGCGCGTGAAGTTGGAGACGAAGGCCTTGGAGGCCGCGTAGAGCGTGGATCTGCTGCCGCCGCCGTTGCGCGCCGCGAGCGAGGTGGTGGTAATGATGCAGCCTCCACCGCCCGCATCCATCAGCGGGATCGCCGCGCGCGAGCAGGCGAAGACCGAGCGCGCGTTGAGCTGGGTGATGTCGTCGTAGAGCGCGTCGTCGATGTCGCGGAGAGGGTGGCGCTTCACCACGCCGCCGGCATTGTTCACCAGCACGTCCAGCCCGCCGAGCGCGGCATGTGCCTCGTTCACCAGCCGGGTGCAGGCCTCCACCGAGCGCACATCGGCCTGGAGCACGATGGCGGAGCCGCCGGCGGCCCTGATCCTGGCGGCGACCTCCTCGGCGGCGGGCCGGCTGG
>NZ_JBFUIP010000459.1:0-960 GCF_056401815.1 Aminobacter sp. P4_D5
CCTCGGCGTCGGAGCGGCTCTTCTCGAACTGGCTGATGTCGGCGCCCGAGACGAAGGCCTTGCCGCCCGCGCCTTCCAGCACCACGCAGCGGATGCCGGGATCGGCCTCGAAGGCGTCGAGCGCCTCGGCCATGCCGTCCCACATCGCGATGCTCATCGCGTTGCGCTTCTCGGGCTGGTTGAACACGATCGTGCCCACGCCATCGGCCGTGCGGGCGAGGATCTTGCCCTCGGCGAAACTCGTCTCAGTCATCATTAGCTCCCCAGAACACCTTTCGCGCGCAGCGCGGAAATCTCGTCATTGCTCATCCCGGCCTCGGCCAGGATCTCGTCGGCATGCTCGCCCAGGGCCGGCACGCCGCGCCGGATGCCGGGCTGGTGGCCCTGCATGTTGATCGGCGTGCGAACCACGCCCGCCGTGCCGAGCTTCGCATGGGGGATCTGCCAGACCATGTCCAGATGCTCGACCTGCGGGTCCTCGAAGACCTCCTGGATGTTGTTGATCGGGCCGCAGGGGATGCCTGCCTCCTCGAGCTTCGCGATCCAGTATTCCGAGGGCTTCTGGCTGGTCACCTCTGATATGGCGGCGTTCAGCGCGGCGCGGTCCTTGGTGCGGCCTTCCGTGGTCTTCCATTCGGGCTTCTCGAGCCAGGCTTCCTGGCCAGCGGCCTTGCAGAAGACCTCCCAGAGCTTGGGAGAGGACGCCGCGATGTTGATCGGCTTGTCGGAGGACGGGAAGACGCCCATCGGCGTGTTCACGGGATGGTCGTTGCCGGCCTGGCCCGCGACCTCGCCCTTCTGCAGCCAGCGCGTGGCCTGGAAGTCGAGCATGAAGACCTCGGCCTCCAGCAGGCTGGTGTGGACGTAGCGGCCCTTGCCGGTCTTCTCGCGCTCGTACAGCGCCATGCTGATGGCGAGCGCCAGCAAGTTGCCCGCCGTCAGGTCGTTGATGGGGATGCC
>NZ_JBFUIP010000460.1:0-960 GCF_056401815.1 Aminobacter sp. P4_D5
GGCTCGGGCGGCGCGGTGACGGAGCGGTTGGTGAAGCGGCTGCCGGGCACGCACCACCTCATCAACGCCGAGATCGACGGGACCTTCCCGAACCACCATCCCGACCCGACGGTGCTGAAGAACCTCGAGCAGATCATCGCGAAGGTGGCGGAGACCAAGGCCGACCTCGGCATCGCCTTCGACGGCGACGCGGACCGTATCGGCGTGGTGGACGGCGAGGGGCACATGCTCTTCGGCGACCAGCTGCTGGTCGTGCTGGCGCGCGACGTGCTGAAGGCGCATCCCGGCGCCACCATCATCGCCGACGTGAAGGCCTCGCAGGTACTGTTCGACGAGGTGGCCAAGGCCGGCGGCGTGCCGCTGATGTGGAAGACGGGCCACAGCCTCATCAAGCAGAAGATGGCCGAGACCGGCAGCCCGCTGGCCGGCGAGATGTCGGGCCACACCTTCTTCGCCGACAAGTGGTACGGTTTCGACGATGCGCTCTACTCGGCCGTGCGGCTGCTCGACATCCTCGCACGCAGCGACGAGAGCCTGGCGAGCATGCGCAAGGCCCTGCCGCAGGTGATCAACACCCCCGAGCTCCGCTTCGACTGCGAGGAGGCGCGGAAATTCGAGGTGATCGAGGAGGTGAAGGCCCGCCTCGCCTCGGATGGCGCGAAGGTCCAGGCGGTGGACGGCGTCCGCGTCCTGACCGACGACGGCTGGTGGCTGCTGCGGGCGTCCAACACCCAGGCCGTGCTGGTGGCGCGTGCCGAGGCCAAGACCGAGGCCGGGCTGGAACGGCTGAAGGCGCTGCTGGTGCACCAGCTGGAAGCGTCCGGCCTCGCGGCGCCGGATTTCTCCGGACAGAACGCGGGTCACTGAAGTCCGGATTGACGTCCGGTAATCTGGGCGGCCAACTACCCTGAACAAGAGCCACCAGAAGGTGGCTCCCACAGGAGGTTGTCCGACATGCTC
>NZ_JBFUIP010000461.1:0-960 GCF_056401815.1 Aminobacter sp. P4_D5
GTGCTGGACTGGGCCTTCCGCCGGCTGGCCATCGATCACCTGGGCGGCGCGCTGCCGCAGCCCGACGCCGAGGACGTGGCGCCCGACAGCGCGGCTCGCGCGGCCGAGCAGTCGCCGCTGCTGCCGCTCGACCTGCCCGCGGCGCCGCCCAAGGCCCGCAATCTGCGCATCGTCGCCTAGGGGAATTTTTCCATGTCCAAGATCGAAGCCCGCCTCGCCGAGCTGGGACTGACGCTGCCTGAAGCCTCCGCGCCCATCGCGAACTACGTGCCGTTCACCGTCTCCGGCAAGACCGTCTACATCTCCGGCCAAGTGCCGCGGAAGGACGGAAGGATCTTTCCGACGGGCCGGGTGGGCGAAGAAGTCTCGGTGGAGGATGCGAAGAAGGCAGCACAGAACTGCATGCTGTCCATCATCGCCCACGCCAAGGCGGCCGCTGGCGGCAACCTGGATAACATCGCCCGCGTGTTGCGCGTGACCGGCTATGTGCACTCCGCTTCGACCTTCGGCGACCAGCCTTCCGTGATCAACGGCGCCTCGGACTGCGCCGTGGAGGTCTTCGGCGAGGCGGGCCGGCATGCGCGCAGCGCCGTCGGCGTATCCTCGCTGCCGGCCGGCGCCTCGGTCGAGGTCGAGGCGATTCTCGAACTCCGGTAACCTGATTTTTCCGGAGATCGAGTCCATACTCGGGCTCGATGGACTCCCCCCCCCGAGCTCACCCTCTCACTGCACAAGGCTATCGCCGAGATCCCGGCGGCGGATTGGGATGCCTGCGCGGGGGATAACCCCTTCGTCTCGCATGCCTTCCTCGCCGCGCTGGAGGAGAGCGGCAGCGCCTCGGCCGAAACCGGCTGGCTGCCGCAGCACGCGGCGCTGCGCGACGCCTGCGGGCAGCTCGTGGCCTGCGCGCCCTGCTACGCGAAGTCGCATTCCCAGGGCGAATACGTCTTCGACCACGGC
>NZ_JBFUIP010000462.1:0-957 GCF_056401815.1 Aminobacter sp. P4_D5
GATCTGCCCACCGAAGGCCCCCTGCCCCATCGCGATCACCAGCACGCCGACGAAGCCGAGGCCGACGGCGCCGAAGCGGTGGACGCCGACCTTCTCGCCGAGGAAGGGAATGGCCAGCAGCGTCGCGAAGATGGGCGTGGTGTAGGTGAGCGCGGTCTGCTCGGCGAAGGGCAGCACCGTCAGCGAGAAGAAGGAGCAGGCCATCGCCGTCGCGCCGGTCATCGCGCGGAGCACATGGCCGCCCAGGCGCTGCGTGGCAAGCTGCGGGTTGCCCATCCGGAAGACGATGGCAAGCACCACCGGCATGGCCAGCAGGCTGCGGAAGAACATGATCTCGAAGAAGGGAATGCGGTCGCCGACCAGCTTGATCAGCGCCCCCATGATGGTGAAGAGCGCGGTCGCGGCGAGCATGAGCAGCGCGCCGCGCCGTGCGTCATGCCTCAGCGGCATGCATCGCCCTTTCCTCGGCGCGGCGAACGCGCTCGCGATGGACGTTGTAGATGCCGGCGGCGACCACGATCAGCGCCCCGCCCAGCGTGGTCCATGCCGGCACTTCGCCGAAGATGGCGAAGCCCAGTGCCAGGCCCCAGAGCAGCGGCGTGTACTCGAGCGGTGCCAGCGTCGCCACGCTCGCCAGCGCATAGCCGCGCGAGAACAGCAGGTGCGCGATCGCGTTGGAGGCGCCGAAGAAGCAGAGCAGGGCGAACAGGCCGGCGGACGGAATGATGTCCGGCTGTCCCGTGGGCGGCCAGAGGGCGGAGATCGGCATGACCGCCAAGCCCAGCGGGATGTGCGCCAGCATCAGCCAGAAGGCGATGGTCGTGGGCGAGTCCGTCGCCGCGAGGACGCGCATCCAGATCCGGCTGACCGCCATGCCGGCCACGGCGATGAGCAACAGGCCGGTATCCCATCGCCAGAGGTCGCCGCCGGGCTGGAGCATGACCAGCACGCCGACGA
>NZ_JBFUIP010000463.1:0-953 GCF_056401815.1 Aminobacter sp. P4_D5
GGGCATCGGCGTGGCGCTGCCGCTCGGGCTCGCGGTCGCGCATCGTCCGCGCCTGGCGGAGTTCGCCATCTCCCTGGCCGGCGTTCTCCGCACCGTGCCGAGCCTGGCCGTGCTGGCGGCCCTGCTGCCACTGCTCGGGGTGGGGTTCACGCCCTCGGTGATCGCGCTGGCGCTGCTGGCGGTGCCGCCGGTGCTGGTGAACCTGATTGCCGGGCTGCGCGCCGCCGATCCTGCGGCTGTCGCCGCCGCGACCGGGCTTGGTATGTCGCCCGGCCAGGTGCTGTTCCGGGTGGAGCTGCCCCTGGCCCTGCCGCTGCTCTTCGCGGGGTTGCGCATCGCCGCCGTGCAGGTGGTCTCCGCAGCCGCGCTCGCCACCTTCATCGGCGGGGGCGGGCTGGGCGATCTGGTGACGCAGGGTCTCGCCTTGCTGGACACGGGACGCATGCTGCTCGGCGCGACCGCGATCGCCGCGCTCGCCTTGCTGACGGAGGCCGGCTTCGGCCTGCTGGAACGGCGGCTGCAACGGAGGATTCCGACATGATCCGGCTGGAAGGGCTGACCAAGCGCTGGCCGGGCGCGGCGAAACCCTCGGTCACTGATATCACCCTGGAGGTGCCGGAGGGCACCAGCTGCGCMCTGATCGGACCGTCGGGCTGCGGCAAGACGACGACGCTGCGGATGGTGAACCGGCTGGTGGAACCGACGGCCGGCCGCGTCTGGATCGCCGGCGAGGATGCGCTTCAGCAGGATCCGGTCCAGCTCCGKCGCCGCATCGGCTACGTGATCCAGGAGGTCGGCCTCTTCCCCCATCGCAGCATCGCGGAGAACGTCGCGACGGTGCCGGTGCTGCTGGGCTGGGACACGGCGCGCATCGGGCGGCGCGTGGCGGAGGTGCTGGAGCTGGTGGGCCTGCCGGGCTTCGCCGACCGCAGGCCGCACGAGCTCTCGGGTGG
>NZ_JBFUIP010000464.1:0-949 GCF_056401815.1 Aminobacter sp. P4_D5
ATCGTGAGCAGCCCCAGCAGCGGCAGGAAGGCGCAGACCATGTAGACCGTGGAGATGCTCGTCCGGTCCGCGAGCTCGCCCAGCGCCGCGGCGCCGAGCCCGCCGAGCCCGAAGGAGAAGCCGAAGAACATGCCGGCTACGAGACCCACCCGGCCCGGCAGCAGGTCCTGCGCATAGACCAGGATCGCCGCGAAGGCCGAGGACATGATCAGCCCGATCGTGACCGCCAGGACCACCGTCCAGAACAGGTTCGCGAAGGGCAGCGCCAAAGTGAAGGGCAGCGCACCGAGGATCGAGAACCAGATGATGGGCAGCCGCCCCACCCGGTCGCCCAGGATGCCGCCGATCATCAAGCCGACGGCCAGCGATCCCAGGAAGATGAAGAGGATGATCTGCGCCGTCTGCACCTCCACGGCGAAGCGGTCGATCAGATAGAAGGTGAAGTAGGAGCTGAGGCTCGCGGTATAGACGTTCTTCGAGAAGAGCAGCGCGATCAGCACGACGATCGCCAGCGTCACCCGCCCGCGCGAGAGGCCATGCCCGGCCGTCGCGCCCGCCTTGCGGACCGGGGACCTCGCCACGCGGTTGCGGCCATACCAGCCCCCCACCTGCACCAGGATCAGCATGCCCAACAGTGCCGCGGCCGAGAACCAGACCAGGCTCTCCTGCCCGTTCGGCACGACGATGAAGGCGGCCAGCAAGGGCCCGATGGCCGAGCCCGTGTTGCCGCCCACCTGGAACAGCGACTGAGCCAACCCGTAGCGCCCGCCCGAGGCCAGCCGCGCCACGCGCGAGGCCTCGGGATGGAACACCGAGGAGCCCACGCCGATCAGCGCCGCCGCCAGCAGGATCACCGGGTAGGAATGCGCATGCGCCATCAGCAGCAACCCGACGAGCGTCGAGCTCATTCCGACGGGCAGCGAATAGGGCATGGGCCGGCGGTCGGTGT
>NZ_JBFUIP010000465.1:0-946 GCF_056401815.1 Aminobacter sp. P4_D5
CCTTCCCGACCCCGGCCCGGAACGAACCGGGCGGCCAATGGCGGAGAGGTGCCTCCCATGTCCCTGTTCGGTGCGATGACCACGGCGATCTCGGGCCTCAACGCCCAGTCGCGCTCGCTCGGCCATATCTCCGACAACCTCGCGAACAGCCAGAGCGCCGGCTACAAGCGCGTGGACACGAACTTCACGAACCTCGTCACGCAGTCCACGCAGACCATGCACGCGCCCGGCTCGGTGATGGCGCGGCCGGACTATACCAACTCCATCCAGGGCACGATCGAGCAGAGCGACAACCCGCTCTCGCTCGCCATCGGCGGCCAGGGCTTCTTCTCGGTGGCGCAGGCGCGCGGCAGCTCCAACGGCCTGCCCGCCTTCGACGAGCGGCAATTCTACACCCGCGCCGGCGACTTCCGGATGGACCGCGACGGCTATCTCGTGAACGGTTCCGACTACTACCTGCAGGGCTGGCCGGTGGATTCCAGCGGCAATGTCGACCGCACGACGCTGGCGCCCGTGCGCGTGAGCCAGCAGGTCTTCAACCCCATCGCCACCTCGAGCGTCGAGATCTCCGCCAACCTGCCGGCCATCGACCCACCGGCCACGCCGGGTGACGCGCAGAGCTTCAGCACGCAGGTGCAGGTCTACGACCAGCTCGGCAAGCGCCACGCCCTGACGTTGACCTTCGCGCAGACGCCGGGCAGCGCCGGGCCGCCCCCGGTCGCGGGGCCCGCGAACAGCTGGCAGATGAGCATCTCGCCCGATCCCTCCACCGGCCCCGTCGACATCCCCATCACCTTCGGGGCGAACGGCACGATCGACAGTTTCAATGGCGTGACCGGCACCGCCAACACGCCCGTGCAACTCCCCTTCGACATGGATTTCGGGCTGGGCGTCCAGACGATCAATCTCGACATGGGGCGCTTCGGCATCGCGCAGGGCATCACGC
>NZ_JBFUIP010000466.1:0-944 GCF_056401815.1 Aminobacter sp. P4_D5
GGCCATGATCGCGGCCTTGGTGATGGGCTGGCAGGCCTTCGGGGCGATCTTTACCGCCATGGCCATGCCCGCCTCGGTCGGGTGGGCCCAGCCGTCCAGGGTCACGACGAGGCCGAGCCGGCTCAAGCCGTTCAGACCCCTGCGGACGCCCAGGCTGTTGACGACGTCGAGTTTGTGGGTCCGGCCGAACTCGTCGGTGACGGAGGTCGGGAGGCCGCGGACCAGCGCGATGTCCTGGGCGATCTCCCTGACCCGCGCAGCTCCTTCCCAGAACTCGCCACCGGGAGGTCTGAACGTGGCCGCATGCCGGGCCAGCCGGACCAGGATCTCGCGTTGCAGGACGCCGATACCGCGGCTCATGGCAGCCTCTTAAGTGTTGCGAGATACACTTACACCGACGCCGCGCTGCCRGCAGCCAGTCAGCGCAATACCTGCACCAAAGTGAAAYCGCRYCTGCATCRAAGTGCGTGACGCGCGGAGCTGTGTGCGGAGTATTTTTACTTCTGTGGCGGCTGCCGAAGAAGGCATGCCTGGGCCACTGGAGGCCGAACATTGAAATACAATCACCGAAGCTTGGCGGTCGCTGCAATCGCGGCGATGGCTCTGCCGCTGGCCGCGTGTCAGACCGGCGCTCAGCGCGAACTCGCCGGATACCACGAAATCGAACGCGAGACGGTCGAAGCCTACCAGGCGTGCACCCGCGCCGCAGCATCCAAGCCCGAGTACGCCAGCATTCACGCTAGGCTCTCGCTGCCGGGCACGTCGGCCACGCCCACGATGGCGCAGATGCAGGACACCACGCGCGCGTCGCCTGATGATCGGAATGCCATCGTGGCCTGGCACGGCGAGTTCTCGAACTGCCGGGCCGCACGCAATACAAACGCGGGGCGCATTTCGCCACGCCTTATCACTGTATATGAGGTGAACTCAGCGGAAATCGACGC
>NZ_JBFUIP010000467.1:0-944 GCF_056401815.1 Aminobacter sp. P4_D5
CTCGACCACATCGTGCCGGAGCGCGACATCAAGATCATCCTGGTCGAGGCCGCGCCGCGCATCCTGCCCGCCTTGCCGGAACGCATCGCCGACGAGACCATGCGGCTGCTGCGCGAGATGGGCGTGGAGGTGCGCACCGGTACCCGTGTCGCCGAGGTCCGCGCGGACGGGATCGTGCTGGCGGATGGCGGGTTCCTGCCGTCGGAGCTCATCGTCTGGGCCGCTGGCGTGAAGGGGCCGGACTTCCTGCACGAGATCGGCGGGCTCGAGACCAACCGCATCAACCAGCTCGTCGTCGAACGGACGCTGCGGACGACACGCGATCCCGCCATCTTCGCGATCGGCGATTGCGCCGCCTGCCCGCAACCCGGTCGCGAGCAGCCGGTGCCGCCGCGGGCGCAGGCGGCGCACCAGATGGCGTCGCACATGCTCGGACAGGTGGCGCGAATCCTGGACGGGAAGCCGCTGGAGCCCTTCGTCTACAAGGATTTCGGCTCGCTGGTGTCCCTCGGCGAGTACAGCACGGTGGGGAGCCTGATGGGCTTCCTGGTCGGCCGCAGCTTCTTCATCGAAGGGCTCTTCGCGCGGCTGATGTACCGCTCGCTGTACCAGATGCACCTGGCCGCGCTGCACGGAAAGGCGCCGACGCTGTGGCGGTATTGGCTGTCGCTGTTCTCGCAGCGGCCGGAGCCGACGGTGAAGCTGCACTGATCCGCTTCGCGGCCAACCCGCGCCAGGGCTTTCGGCCCTGGCTCCCATCACTTCAAGAGGGCAAGGGCCCCTCAAGCGTTCCCCGCCAGCGCCGCCGCCACCTGCCGCGCAAACCCCGCGGGATCCCGCGGCACGTCGCCATCCTGCACCCGCGCCAGGTCCAGCAGCAGCCCCGCCTTCTCGAACAGCGCCGTATCGCTCGACGCCGAAACCGCGAGCTTGCGGATCAGCGG
>NZ_JBFUIP010000468.1:0-941 GCF_056401815.1 Aminobacter sp. P4_D5
GGTGTGCAGCGGCCGCAGCCGGCCGAAGGTCGTGTACTCGAGGCCGAGGTTCAGCACCGGGAAGGCCAGCTGGAAGGCGATGTACACGCCGACGAGGAAACCCGCGATGCCCCAGAAGATGGTGGCGACCGCGAAGGCGCGCAGCGGCCCATCGACATAGGCGGGTTGCGGGCGTGCGAGGCGTTGCGCGGCAGGCGGCGCCTCCGCGGCAGCGATCACGTCATCGTTCATGGGGCGCTCCTGGCATGGCGATCTGATCGGCCATCGGCGCGCGGGCGGCGTTGATTTGAATCAAACGACGCGGATCGCGAGGGCGATGAGGACGGCAGCGTTCGCGACGAGCGCGATCCCGCCGAAGAGGCGCAGGCCCGGTCCGAATCGCCGGCCGAAGAACCGGCCCAGCACCGCCACGCCGGTGAGGGCCGGGACGGTGCCGGCCACGAAGGCCAGCATGGCGATGGCGCCCGCCAGCGCGCTGCCGCTCGCCGCCGCCGCCGCCAGTGCCGCGTAGAGCAGGCCGCAGGGCAGAGCGGAGAGCATCAACCCCAGCAGGAAGCGGCGCCCGGGGCTTGGTGCGCCCTGCCGGAGGAGGCCCGTCAGGGCCGCCGGCATCGGCAGGTGGGGCAGGCGAAGCCTCAGGCGCGTCGAGGGTGCCAGGCCGGCGATCGACTGGGCCAGCATGAGGAAGGCGGCCAGCAGGAGCGGCACGGCGAGCAGCGATCGAGAAAATCCCAGCGAGGCCAGCCCCACCGCGCCGCCCGCGGCCGCGCCCAGCGCCGCATATCCCGTCGCACGGCCCAGCTGGTACGGCAGGAGGTGCAGGCCGGTCAGCCGCACCAGGCGCCCCGAGGACGGATCCTGCAGGGTCTGGGCGATCACGAAGGGCCCGCACATCCCCACGCAATGGGTGGCGCCGCCGGCGAGCCCGGCCAGGAGCATCG
>NZ_JBFUIP010000469.1:0-939 GCF_056401815.1 Aminobacter sp. P4_D5
GCGATGCGGGCCTCACTCGCCGAGAGAGTGAGCGGCGCGCCCAGTAGCTGGACCTCCCCGAGCCGGGGATGGGCCACGGACTGCACGATGCCGGATTGCCGCACCTGGGGATCGGCGAAGACCTGGTCGATGGCGTTGATCGGCCCGCAGGCGATGCCCGCCGCATTCAGCCGCTCCACCCATTCTGCGACAGGTTTTTGCCGCGTGACCGCGCCCAGCGCCGCGTTGAAGGCGGGCCGGTTGGCGAGGCGGGCGTCGGGCTCGGCGAATCTGACATCGGTAATCAGCTCGGGCGCACCGGCGGCCTCGCAGAGCTTGCGGTATTGGCCCTGGCCGGAGGCGCCGATGAGGATCTCGCCGTCGGCGGCGGGATAGACGCCCATGGGGGTGGTGTAGGGGTGATCGTTGCCGCTCTGCCGATAGACCTTGCCGTCCATCAGCCAGGCGGTCGCCTGGAAGTCCAGCATGGCGATCTGCGCCTGCAGCAGCGAAGTCTTCACCCATTGGCCTTCGCCGGTCTTCTCGCGGTCGAGCAGCGCGACCAGGATGCCGATGGCGGCGAAGAGGCCGGAGGAGAGGTCTGCCAGTGGAATCCCGGCGCGCAGCGGGCCATGCCCCGGCAGGCCCGTCACCGACATCATGCCGCCCATGGCCTGGGCGATCAGGTCGAAGCCGGGCCGCGTGCTGTAGGGGCCTTCCTCGCCGAAGCCGGAGATGGAGGCGTAGACGAGCCGCGGATTCACTGCGCGCATCGCCTCGTAGTCGATGCCGAGCCGGTGCTTCACGTCGGGCCGGTAGTTCTCCACCAGCACGTCGGCGCCGACCGCCAGCCGCTTCAGCACCGCCACGCCCTGGGGCGACTTCAGGTCCAGCMCGATSSAGCGCTTGTTGCGGTGCAGGTTCTGAAAGTCCGAGCCGTCGCGCGATCCCGTCATGTCG
>NZ_JBFUIP010000470.1:0-938 GCF_056401815.1 Aminobacter sp. P4_D5
TTCTTGGAAATGAACTGGTTCGTTGTGAGAGTTCTCCACATCCGTGCCAGCGTCAGAAGGACATTGCGCTCGTCGCCGTCGACACGGCCGATCAGCTCTGGCAGCAGTTCGCCAATCGCCCGGTGTATGCTGTCGGGAGGAATGTCCGAAACAAAGTCAGCCAGGCCCGGGCCAACCATCGGTAGCGCTTCCCGCCGTGCCTGCGCGAGAACCAGCGTAAACTCGGGGCTGGTTTCGGCTCGCGTAACTGCGCCGTTCGTTAACGCGTCGCGCAACCATTCCCCGTATACGAACTCAGCGCGCGCCGGATACGGAAGCCGCTCCAGATCCGCCGCTTGGAAAATCATAATTTCCAGCGGACGTCGCCCTCGATGATCGAACGGGTAGAGTCCGGAGACGGCCATGATATCGGTCATCAGAGGCGCTCGCACAGACTCCGATAGAGGCCCATCCATCACTGCGAGCAGGTCAACATCGCTCCATTTGCTCAACCCTTGTCCTACGGCGGATCCGTGCAGATAGACTGCTTGAAGCAAAGGACCGAGCCGATGTGCTAGTATTGACAGTGCATCGACGGCTTCGGTCGGGATGGCTGGTTTGTTGGTATCTGCTTCCATACGGTAAGGGTTCTGTTTGAGCGTCGGGACTACGAATGCATATGCGGCACGACCGCTTTCGGCAACTGAGCAGTTGCGCGGAAGTGTCTAGCTTGGGGTCGGGTGCTGCCAAAGGTCACCAGACGCAGCGTCGGATTCGGGGTGGTTTGGGGACTGTCTCCTTTTATAAGATGCGAAAGCAAAGCAGACGTCTGGGGATATGCCATCATCTTGAGCATCGTCGGAAGTTTGCTAAGCCGCCACGGCCTGCCTCACCGGCTGATGCTTGACTTGGCCGTCGCTTCCTCTAAACCTTACTAGATGGTCGAAAAGGATATCCAC
>NZ_JBFUIP010000471.1:0-936 GCF_056401815.1 Aminobacter sp. P4_D5
GATGGCGCCGGTGCCGTAGCGCTGCTCCGGGCGCTCGTCCCAGAKGTTCACCTCGTAGGCGKTGGCGGCGCCGACCGTCGTCGGGTCGGAGCAGCGGATGAAGATGCCGCTGTTGGAGTGGGTGTCGATGAAGACCTCGGCCCGCAGCTGGAAGTCGCGATAGTCCTGCTGCGAGACCAGGAAGCCATTGCCACGGTCGGCGACAAGGGCGCCGTCCTCCACCCGCCAATTGGCGTTGCCGATGCGGTCCCAGCCCGTGAAGTCCCGGCCGTTGAACATCGGCACCATGGCCCTCGCCTGTGCAAGGGCAGGACTGCGCCAGCCGACAATCCCTGCCGTACCGGCCAGCAATGACACAAAGGATCGACGTTCCATCAGAGGTTCCTCCCACAAGGCTTATTATTGTGGGTCAACTCTGGCAGGACCGGTGATGCGCTACAACTCGAACCGTCGGTGGCGCACGGCGGCTGTTTGTCGGGCGGAGATCGTTGGTTGCGGCAGTCGAGGTGCAGCACGAGGGGTGCCCTGCCAAAGGCCGAGAGGCCCTTGGAACCCATGACTTCAGGGAATGGTGCGCTCGCCCTCGCCCAGCGCGCGCTGCATGGTGACCACATCCACCCATTGGCCGAACTTCATGCCGACGGCCTTCATCACGCCGACATTGCGGAAGCCGAGTGAGGCGTGCAGGCCGATGGAGCCCACATTGTCGCTGTCGCCGATAACGGCGATCATCTGGCGGAAGCCGCGCTCCGTCGCGCGGTGCAGCAGCGCCTGCACCAGCGCCTTGCCCACGCCCATGCCGCGCACGTCGTCGCGGACATAGATGCTGTCCTCGGCCGTGTAGCGATAGGCGCTGCGGTCACGGATCTGGGTGAAATAGCCGTAGCCGACGATCTCGCCTTCGTTCTCGGCCACGAGCCAGGCGCAGCCCGCCTC
>NZ_JBFUIP010000472.1:0-935 GCF_056401815.1 Aminobacter sp. P4_D5
GCCGAGCACGTGGATTTCCGTGCCGCTCATGCCCTTGGCGGGGACGAGGTCGTCCGGCGTGCCGCGCGGCTTCTCCGCCAGCAGCATCGACAGGCCCTTGTATCCTTCGTCGGGCGAGCCGGTGCGCACCAGCAGCGTCATCAGGTCGGAGCGCGAGCCATGGGTGATCCAGGTCTTGGCGCCATAGATCTTGTAGACATCGCCCTCCCGCACCGCGCGGGTGCGCAGGCTGCCGAGGTCGGAGCCGGTATTGGGCTCGGTGAAGACCGCCGTCGGCAGGACCTCGCCGCTGGCGATGACGCCCAGYCAGCGGGCCTTCTGCTCCTCCGTGCCGCCCAGGCGGATCAGCTCGGCGGCGATCTCCGAGCGCGTGCCCAGCGATCCCACGCCGAGATAGGCGCCGCTCAGGGCCTCCGACACCAGGCACATCGCCACCTTGCCGAGGCCGAGGCCGCCGAATTCCTCCGGCACGGTCAGGCCGAAGACGCCCATCTCGGCGAGCTTGCCGACCAGCTCGATCGGGATCAGCTCGTTCTTCGCGTGCCATTCCGGCGCGAAGGGGGTGATCTCGGCGGCGCCGAAGCGCAGGAACTGCTCGCGCGTCGCCTCCAGCATCTCGTCGTCGAGGCCGAGTGCGCCGAAGCGACCTTCGGAGAGCTCAGCCACCAGGGCCAGGCGCGCTGCTTCCAGCCCGGCGCGGTCGCTAAGTGCGGACAGCGCGGGCTCCGCCGCGAAGGCCGCGAGCGCCTCGGCGGGGACGCCCATGTCGCCCGGGCGGATCATCTCCGACTGGCTCATCGGGATACCGCCGGCCAGCTGCTGGCCATATTCGGCAAAGCCCAGCCGCAGCATGGCCGTCTCGGCGGCGCCGAGCGGGCCCTCGGCCTGCAGCCGGCCGGCCCAGGCCAGCGTCTGGCGCAGCGCCTCGACATAGG
>NZ_JBFUIP010000473.1:0-932 GCF_056401815.1 Aminobacter sp. P4_D5
AGCCGTGGTAGCGCAGGTAGAAGACGCGCGGGAAGCCGGTGCCCGTGTAGTCCTCCTCCGGCCAGTCGCCATCGGGCTTCTGGTGGCGGGTGAGCCATTCGGCGCCGCGCTGCACCGCCTCGTGATCCGCCTCGCCGGCCGCCATCAGGGCGAGGATGGCCCAGGCCGTCTGGCTGGCGGAGCTCGGTGCGTCCTGCCTGACATCGGGGCGCGTGCCGCCGCGCGTCGGGTAGCTCATCCCGTCCTCGCCCCAGCCGCCATCCTCGTTCTGCCGCTCGAGCAGCCAGGCGACGGCGCGCCGCATGGCCTGGTGCCCGTGCGGCAGGCCCGCCGCGTTCAGCGCCGTCAGCGCCGACCAGGTGCCGTAGACGTAGTTCACGCCCCAGCGGCCGTACCAGGAGCCATCGGCCTCCTGCTCGCGCAGCAGGTATTCGATGGCGGCCTTGGACGCGGCCTCGTCGCCACGCCCGAGCTGCGCCAGCATGGCAAGGCAGCGGCCGGAGACGTCGGCCGTGGGCGGATCCAGCAGCGCGCCGTGATCGGCGAAGGGAATATGGTTCAGGTAGTGGAAGGTGTTGTCGGCGTCGAAGGCGCCCCAGCCGCCGCCCTTGGACTGCATGCCGACCGTCCAGTCGGTGGCGCGCGTCACGGCGGGATCGTAGCCCTTATGGTCACCCGATTCCTTACGGAAGCGGTCCATGGCGAGCACCACCACGGCGGTGTCGTCCACGTCCGGGTAGTGGGCGTTCTCATATTGGAAGGCCCAGCCACCGGGGGCGAGGTTCGGCCGCTGCCAGGCCCAGTCGCCCTGGACGTCCGTGATCTCCTTGGTCAGCAGCCAGTCGAGCCCGCGCGCGACGGCCGAGCGCTCCTCGCCGCCGCCGGCCTCGAGCAGGGCGTGGCTGACCAGCGCCGTGTCCCAGACGGGCGAC
>NZ_JBFUIP010000474.1:0-927 GCF_056401815.1 Aminobacter sp. P4_D5
CTCCAGGTCGAGCGGCAGGTCCGCATTCCGCAGCTGCGGGTGTTGCCGGACTACGCGCAGGCCTCGCTCTACGGCATCACGCCGGCGGCGCTGAACACGGCGCTGGAGGGCCTCTCCAACGGCCGCGTCGTCTCGCAGATCGTAGACGGTGTCAGGCGCTTCGACGTGGTGGTGCGCCTCGCCGACCGGGACCGCACCACCGAGGGTCTCGGCGACCTGCTGGTGGCAACGCCGGTTGGGCATATCCCCCTGCGTCTCATCGCCTCGGTCGAGGAGGTGGACGGCCCCAACCAAGTGCTGCGCGAGGGCGGCCAGCGCCGCATCGTCGTCTTCGGCAATACGGACGGCGTGCGTGACGGCGGCTCCATCGTGCGCGACCTGCAGGCGGTGCTCGCCCAGGCGCCCCTGCCGCCGGGCTATTCCGTGGTCATCGAGGGCCATGCCCAGGCGCAGCAGGAGGCGGCGCGGACCATCGGCCTGCTCTCGCTGGTCTCGCTGGCGATGGTCTTCGTGGTGCTCTTCTCGCGCTACCGCTCGGTCGCGCTGGCGCTGATCGTCATGGGCAATATCCCTCTGGCGCTGATGGGCAGCGTGGCGGCGCTGTGGCTCTTCGGCCTGCCGCTGTCGGTGGCCTCGATGGTGGGCTTCATCACGCTGGCCGGCATCAGCGCGCGCAATGGCATCCTGAAGGTGAGCCACACGCTCAACCTCGCGCTCTTCGGGGGCGAGCGCTGGGGCCGCCGCCTGATCCTGCGCGGCAGCGAGGAGCGCGTGGCGCCGGTGCTGATGACGGCGCTCTCCGCCGGCCTCGCGCTGACGCCGCTGCTCTTCGGCGCCGGCGAGCCGGGGCGGGAGATCCTGCATCCGGTGGCGGTGACGATCTTCGGCGGGCTGATCAGCGCGACGGTCCTGGATGCGGTGCTCACC
>NZ_JBFUIP010000475.1:0-927 GCF_056401815.1 Aminobacter sp. P4_D5
CGACGTCGACGACATGGCCGACCTCGCCCGCTCGATCGAGCGGCAATATCCCGATCCCGACCGGGAGGTGGATCGCTGGGCGCGCCAGTTCCTGCGGCGCGACGGCACCACCCGCACGCGCGACCTGCTGACCGGCATGACCAACGCGATCCGCGAGCGCTTCACCTACATCGGCCGCCCGGAGCGCGGCGTGCAGACGCCGATGCAGACGCTCGTCAAGAACAGTGGCACCTGCCGCGACTTCGCSGTGCTGATGATCGAGGCGGTCCGCTCGCTCGGCATCGCCGCACGTTTCGTCTCCGGCTACCTCTACGTGCCCGAGCGCGGCGGCCGGGTCGGCGGCGGGTCCACCCATGCCTGGCTGCGGGTCTACCTGCCCGGCGCCGGCTGGGTCGAGCTCGACCCCACCAACGGCATCGTCGGCAATCGCGACCTGATCCGCGTGGCCGTCACGCGCGATCACCGCCACGCCCTCCCCTTGCACGGCACCTGGACCGGATTCCCCTCCGACAACCTGGGCATGACCGTTGAAGTTAATGTCACGGCTGCCGACTGAGCGCGCCGCCCGCCCCCTTCAAGGAACTTTTCCATGCAGATCTCCGCCGGCTGCCAGATCACCTACGACTGCCCGCAACCCACGCCGATGCTGCTGATGGTCAGCCCGCATCCCTCGCGTGAGCCGGACCTGATCGGTCCTTCGGAACTGTCCTTCGACCCACCTATTCCGTGGCACGGCTACACCGACGGCTTCGGCAACCGCTGCACGCGCATCGTGGCGCCGGCCGGGCGATCGACCATCTCGACACGCCTCGCGATCCAGGACCCCGGCACGACCGACGTGTACGCCCCCGCGGCCTGGCAACGGCGGGTCGAAGAGCTGCCCGACGAGATGCTGATCTACCTGCTGGGCAGCCGCTATTGCGATAC
>NZ_JBFUIP010000476.1:0-926 GCF_056401815.1 Aminobacter sp. P4_D5
CAACAGCAACATCCCCATCGAGATGATCGAGGCGCAGCTGCCGCTCACCGTGGTCCGCTACGGGTTGCGCGACGGCAGCGGCGGCGAGGGAAAATTCCGCGGCGGCCTCGGGCTGGTCCGTGAGTGGCGGATCGACAGCCCGCGCTGCTTCTTCACCGCGAATATGGACCGCTTCGACCACGCGCCCTACGGCCTCGCCGGCGGCGGCTCCGCGGCGCCGGGCGAGCTCGTCCTGCGGCGCGATGGCGCGGAATCGCCCATTCCGCCCAAGACCGACAACCTGCCGCTGCGCCATGGCGACGTTGTCAGGCTGGAGACCTCGGGCGGCGGCGGATTCGGACCAGTCGCGGATCGGACGCCGGCGGCGAAGGCGCATGACGAGGCGATGGGCTACCTGTGAGCTTCGACCCGACGCAGCACCGCCTCGCGCCGCAGCGCTGATTCGAGGATTTTTCCATTGGCGAGGCCTTCCGGCTCCCCAGCCGGACGATGACGGAGGCCATCTTCCTGGCCTTCCAGGCGGCCTCCGGCGACAATCACCCCATCCACTATGACGTGGAGTTCTGCCGCGCCCGCGGCATGCCGCATATGCTCGCGCACGGCTTCCAGGTGCTGATCCAGACGGCGGCCGGCGCCGGGCTGCTACCCTTCCTCATCGAGGACAGCCTGAAGGGCTTCCTGGAGCAGTCCAGCAAGTTCCCGCACCCGGTCTTCGTCGGCGATACGCTCTACGCGATGCTCACCGTGGATGAGCTGACGCCGGGCCGCACCACCGGCGTGCTGGGCCTTACCTCCACCGAGCACAACCAGGCGGGCGTCCTCGTGATGGAAGGCCGCCAGCGCTATCTCCTCCGGAAGCGTCTGGCCGGTTGACCCTGACCTCCTCGCGCGACACCCTTTCCTCAGAAATCACGGAGGGACGGGAA
>NZ_JBFUIP010000477.1:0-925 GCF_056401815.1 Aminobacter sp. P4_D5
CTCTCCTTCAACACATGGAAGGTGCCATACCATTTGTTGAGCGAGGCGATCTGGACGGCGAGCTTGTCGTCGGTCTGGGTCATGGAGGCTCCCTAGAGTTCGCTTGAAGATAGCGATCTAAATAATTGATTCAGCTCAGATGTGACGGTAGCTGGCCTACCTGGTTGTCGGCCCAAGCAGGTGGATCTCGAGCCGCTTGATGGCCTGCGAGATGACGAGTGCGAGACCGAGAAAGATAAGGCCAGCAACCGTCAGCGGCTCGGCGTAGCGATAGGTGTCGGAGGCGATATCGAAGGCGCGTCCGAGCATCTCCGGCACCGCCAGCACCGCCAGATAAGGTGTCGCCTTCAGGATCGAGACGAAGTAGTTGCCCATCGGTGCTGCGATGTTGCGCAGCATCTGCGGGGCGATGACAAAGATGGTGGCATCCATCCTGCCAAGCCCAAGTGCCCGTGCCGCTTCGCCCTGGCCATTGGGGATGGCATCGATGCCGGCCTTGAACACCTCTGCCAGATAACCGCTGTAATAGAGGCTGAGCCCGATGATGCCGACGGCAAGCGCACCAAGGCGAATGCCGTAAAACGGCAATATGAAATACAAACAATAGAGCCAGACCAGTACCGGCGTCGCCCGAATGAAGTCGATCACGAAGCCGACGAAGAGGCCTCCGATTCCTCCCGAGCGGCGGATCAGCTCGAAGCCGAACCCGAGTGCCGAGGCACCGATGCAGCTGAGGGCCGCCACCAGCAACGTCATGCCGATGGCGCTCAGGATCATGGGCACCGTCGACAGCGCAAACGCGAAATCAAATGCCACGATGCGCCTCCCTTGCCGGGTTGATGCGCCGTTCCGCCCAGCGCCCGAACAGCGCGACCGGATAACAGACGATGAAATAGGCCAGCAGCAGCGAGGTGTAGATCGGCAC
>NZ_JBFUIP010000478.1:0-923 GCF_056401815.1 Aminobacter sp. P4_D5
GGCCATGTTCGCCGTGAACCCCGCGATCTACCCGCGCATGACCTACGACCCGCTGAGCGACTTCGCGCCGGTGGTGCTGGCGGCCAGCACGCCGCATGTGATCGTGGCGCACGCCTCCACGCCGGGGAACGACCTGCGGAGCATGCTGGCCGCCGCCGGCGCGCGGCCGGAGGCGCTGAGCTGGGGCACGGCGGGGGCGGGGAGCAGCCCGCACCTCACGCAGATCCTGTTGCAGCACCTGGCGCGGGTGCAACTCCTGCCGGTGCATTTCCGCAGCGGCGCGGCAAGCGTGCAGGCGGTCCTTGCGGGCCAGGTCTCGCTGACCGCCGAGGCGACGCCGATCGTCATCGAGCACGTCCGCGCCGGGACGCTGAAGGCGCTGGCGGTCGCGGCGCCGGAGCGGCTGGCGCTGCTTCCGGAKGTGCCGACCGCCGCCGAGGCSGGGCTGCCCGGGCTGGAGAACGGCTCGAGCTCCGCGGTGGTGGCCCCCAAGGGCACGCCGGACGCGGTGCTGGCGAGGCTCGCGGCTTCCTTCCGGTCGGCGATGGAGAGCGCGGAGCTGCGGGCGCGGCTGAGCCAGCAGGGCACGGTCCCGCTGGGCGGCGTGGGCGCCGAGTTCACCGCGATGATCGGTGCGGAGGTGGCCCGCTGGCGTCCCCTTCTGGCGGGCGTGCAGCCGGGTTAGAGCGACTTACCGCTTATCGAGGATGACATAGTAGTACTCCCCCCTGTTCGTCATGGCGGGCTTCGCGCCGGACTGATCGGTGGGAATCTTGATGCCCCGGAAGCGGATGCCGTCGCGGTGCCGCTGATTCTTGGCGCCCAGCACCGTGACGCCCTTCCATTGCTCGACGACCTGGATGCCCTTGGCATTGTGGCCGAGGTAGAAGGCGACGTGATTGCCGTGCGCCTCATTGGGGTAG
>NZ_JBFUIP010000479.1:0-921 GCF_056401815.1 Aminobacter sp. P4_D5
GGACAAATCCGTTCCGGACCGGCTTGGATCTCCGGACAACAAGGCCCTCAAGGGCCGCAGGGGAGAACGGGATGACGACACGCCGGCAGATGCTCGCAGCCACCACGGCCGGGCCGATACTCGCGGGGCGCCGGGCGAGGGCCCAGGCTCAAGCCCCTATCCGCCTCGGCGTGCTCGGCGATTTCTCCGGGCCCTACCGCCATCTCTCCGGCCCCACCAACGTCGCCTGCGTGCGCCAGGCCGTGCAGGATTCCGGGCTGACGGAGCGCGGCATCGCCGTCGAGGTCGTGCAGGCCGACCATCTCCAGCGCTCCGACCTCGGCGTGTCCATCGTGCGCGAGTGGTTCGACCGCGGCGGCGTGGACGTGGTGCTGGAGGTGAACAACTCCTCGATCGCCCTCGCCGTGAACGGCATCGTCCGCGAGAAGGACAAGGTCCATCTCAACACCGGCGCGGCCAGCACCGAGCTGACCGGGCCGGCCTGCAGCCCCAACACCATCCACTGGACCTACGACACCTACATGGCCGCGCGGTCCTCCGGCGTGGCGACGATCCGCGCGGGCGGGGACAGCTTCTTCTTCATCACCGCCGACATGGCCTTCGGCCACCAGATGGAGCGCGACCTCACCCGCTTCATCGAGGAGGGGCGGGGGCGCGTGGCCGGCCGCATCCGCTACCCCTTCCCGGGCACCTCGGATTTCTCGGCCTTCCTGCTCCAGGCCCAGGCGAGCCGCGCCAAGGTCGTGGCCTTCCTCAATGCCGGGGCGGACCTCATCAACTGCGTGAAGCAGGCCAACGAGTTCGGCATCGCGCGGCGGGGCCAGAAGCTGCTGGGCATCATCAGTTTCATCAACGACATCCATACGCTGGGCCTGCCGACCGCGCAGGGCTTCCTGCTCACCGAGTGCTTCTACTGGGACA
>NZ_JBFUIP010000480.1:0-920 GCF_056401815.1 Aminobacter sp. P4_D5
TTCCTCCGCGTCATCCCCCGCGTCTCCGCCCGTGACGTCGTCGCCGAGCCGCTGATCGACCGCGGCATGGACCCCGACGAGGCGCGCGAGCGCGCCGCCGCCCTGCTCACCCGCCTGAACCTGCCGGCGCGGCTGCACGGCCTGCCGCCCGCGACCTTCTCAGGCGGCGAGCAGCAGCGGGTGAACCTCGCCCGCGGCTTCGCGCCCGACTACCCCATCCTGTTGCTCGACGAGCCCACCGCCAGCCTGGACGCCGCCAATGCCGAGGTGGTGATCGGCCTCATCGCCGAGGCCAAGGCGCGCGGGGCGGCGCTCGTGGGAATTTTCCATGACATCGAGGTCCGCGACCGGGTGGCGGATCGCCTCCATCAGGTTCTCCCCCTAGAAGACGCCGCATGATTGAAACAATTCTAACCAACGCCCGCCTCGTCCTGCCCGAGGCGGTGGTCGACGGAACCATCATCCTGCGCGACGGGCGCATCGCCGATATCCAGTCCGGCAATTGCGCGTCCCCCGCCGCCATCGACTGCGGGGGCGACATCGTCATCCCCGGCGTGGTGGACGTGCACACCGACAACCTCGAGCGTCAGGTCTTGCCGCGCACCAATGCCCGCTGGCCCTCGCGCTCGGCCTTCGTCTCGCACGACGCGCAATGCGCCGCCGCCGGCGTGACCACAGTGCTGGACGCGCTCTGCCTTGGTGACCTCGGCTTCGACCAGGGCCGCGACCAGACTTTTCGGAACGGCGTGGAGGATCTGACGGCCATGTCCGCCTCGGGCCTCATGAAGTCGGAGCACCTGCTGCACCTGCGCTGCGAGTTGCCGGCCCGCGACATGCCGTCCGCGCTGGAGCCCGTGGCGCACCACCCGCTCATCGCGATGGTGAGCCTGATGGACCACTCGCCCGGCGTCGGCCAGTAC
>NZ_JBFUIP010000481.1:0-918 GCF_056401815.1 Aminobacter sp. P4_D5
GATCGACACGGCGCATGCCGCCGATATCGGCGTGATCCTCGATTGGGTGCCCGCCCATTTCCCGGAGGATGCCCACGGCCTCGCCCATTTCGACGGCACGGCCCTCTACGAGCATCCGGATCCGCGCCGCGGCTACCATCCCGACTGGCAGACCGCGATCTACGACTATGGCCGCAAGGAGGTGCAGGCCTTCCTCGCCTCCAACGCACTCTTCTGGCTGGAGCGCTTCCATGCCGACGGGCTGCGCGTGGACGCCGTCTCCTCCATGATCCATCTCGACTACTCGCGCGGCCCCGGCGAATGGGCGCCCAACGAGGACGGTGGCAACGACAACCGCGACGCCGTGGGCTTCCTCCGCCGCACCAACGCCATGCTGGCCGAGCAGGCACCCGGCGCGTTGATGATCGCCGAGGAGGCGACGGACTGGACCGGCGTCTCCGCCCCCGTCGAGAAGGGCGGTCTCGGCTTCGCCTTCAAATGGAACATGGGGTGGATGAACGACACCCTGCGCTACGTGGAGAAGGATCCGCTCCACCGGCGCTTCTACCATCAGCTCATGAACTTCGGGCTGATGTACGCCTTCAACGAGAATTTCGTCCTCCCGCTCAGCCATGACGAGGTAGTGCACGGCAAGGGCACGATCCTCGGCCGCATGCCCGGGGACGAGGGCGACGACTGGCGGCGCTTCGCCAATCTGCGCGTCTACTATGGGTTCATGTGGGGCCATCCCGGCAAGAAGCTGCTCTTCATGGGCCAGGAATTCGGCCAGTGGCGCGAATGGTCCGAGGAGCGCGAGCTCGACTGGCCGTTGCTGGAGTTCCGCAACCACCAGGGGGTGCAGGCCCTCATCCGCGAGCTGAACCGCCTGCATCGCGAGGTTCCCGCCCTGCACGCACGCGACACGGAAGCCGATGGCTT
>NZ_JBFUIP010000482.1:0-911 GCF_056401815.1 Aminobacter sp. P4_D5
GCTCTGCCCCGATCAGCTCGGCGACCTGTTCGCGCGCTGTTTCCACTGCCTCTTCCGCCGCCCGGCCGAGCGCGTGCTCGACGGAGTGGGGATTGGCGAAATTCTCCTCCCACCAGGGGCGCATGGCGGCGAGGACGCGCGGGTCCATCGGCGTCGTCGCGTGGTGGTCGAGGTAGATGGGGCGGTTCGGGCGCATGGGAGACTATGTGGAGCCGGTGCCGCGGCGTGACGAGAGGCGCGCATGCATGGCGGCATAGGCCGTGAGGAAACGCTCGGGGGCGTCGTCATCAGCGTTCCAGGGCAGCGAGATGCGGATACCGCAGCCGGCATGGGCGCCGAAGCCCATCGCCTCCAACACATGCGAGGCCGCGACCTTGCCGGAGGAGCAGGCCGAGCCGGCCGAGACCCGGATGCCGGCCAGGTCCAGCGCGATCACCTGGGTCTCGGCAGGCATGCCCGGCAGGACGGCCAGGCTGGTGTTGGGCAGGCGCGGGGCTGCGGCGCCAGCGATAACGATCTCCGGGGAAATCCGACGCAGGCCTTCCTCGATGGCGTCGCGCAGGGCGGCGATGCGCCGGATGTCATAGGATTCGGTCACGGCCGCGCCTAAGGCGGCGATGGCCGGCAGCGGCTCGGTGCCGCCGCGCCGCCCACGCTCCTGGCCTCCGCCGGCGATGAGCGGCGGGAGGTGGAGCCCTGGCGCCAGGATCAGTGCCCCGGCTCCTGGCACGCCGCCGAGCTTGTGGGCGGAGATGGCGAGGCTGGTGGCGCTCACGGCCTCGACCCCGATGCGTCCGGCCGACTGCACGGCATCCACATGCAGCAGCGCGCCATGCGCCCGGCAGAGGGCCGTTACCTCGGCCAGGGGATGCAGGACGCCGGATTCGTTGTTGGCCGCCATCAGGCAGACC
>NZ_JBFUIP010000483.1:0-908 GCF_056401815.1 Aminobacter sp. P4_D5
GGACGGACCAAGCCGGGGCCGGGGCGGAAATCGCCGTGCCGAACGGCCGCTATATCAAGCCGTGCGAATTGCTCCGGGACTGGCTCACGGCTTCCGGCATCACGGAGGGCGCGCTGTTCCGTCAAATCCGGCGCGGCGACAACCTGCAGGCGGAACGGCTGTCCGGTGCGTCGGTCGCGGCCATCGTCAAGAAATGGATCGGCACAACCGGCAACATGCCGGGCGACTTTGCCGGGCATAGCCTGCGGTCGGGCTTCGCGACAGAAGCCGTTGCCAATGGCGCGGACCCGTTCGCGATTGCGACAATCACGCGGCATAGAAGCTTGGACACGTTGCTCGGCTATGTGCGGCGGCGAGACGCTTTCGTGCAGCACCCTGGCGACGGGTTCTTATAAGGACTTTTTTGGGTGCATCCGCTCGGGGATCGCTGCTAAAGCAACGCCCATGGTTGCCACGGCAAAGACCCTCGCAAACCTGCGGCCGTTTCCTCCGAACACCTCGGGCAATCCGGCTGGGTCGGCGGTCGGGAGCCGGTATCGCACGGCGCGCCTGCTAGACGAGTTGGGCGAGACGGCCGCGCTCGGCTTGCTGCGGACGCTCATAGAAGCCGCCGAGACGGGCGACGTGGCCGCTGCGGCGCTCGTCCTGACGCGCATCTGGCCGGCACGCCGAGGCCGCCCTGTGCGCCTGCCGATGCCGCTTCTGTCCGAGCCCGGTGGGCCGGTCGCGGCGCTTGAGGTCATTGTCGCGGCGATGGCCAACGCCGAGATTTCGCCGGAAGAGGCCTATCAGGCGACGCAAAGCGTGCTCGCCTACATCAAGGCGAAGGAAGCATGTCCGCAGCCGCCCGAGGGGTCGGCCGGAATGCTCATCCGCAAAGACACGTTCGCGGATGACCTCGCCCAGCT
>NZ_JBFUIP010000484.1:0-908 GCF_056401815.1 Aminobacter sp. P4_D5
GACGGAGAGATCGACGCCCTGCTCCTTCATCGTGGGAACGTTGGGCAGCAGCGGCAGGCGCTCCGGCGAGAGCACCGCGAGCACGCGGACATTGCCGTCGCGCGCCAGCGCCTCGGCCGCGCCGGCCGGCATGATCATCGAATCCACCTGTCCCGCGGCCAGCGCCTGGGCCGCCGGAGCGGCGCCGGTGAAGGGCACATGCAGCAGCTGGATGCCCGCGACGTCGCCGATACGCAGCATGGCGATCTGCGAGACGCTGCCCACGCCCCAGCTCGAATGCGTCAGCCCATTCGGCTGTGCCCTGGCCGCGGTGACGAAGGCGCGCAGATCCTCGATCCCGCGCTGCGTCGGCCCGACAGCCAGCGCGAGCGGCACGCGCGTGATGAGATTCACCGGAATGAAGTCGCGGTCTGGCACATAGGGCAGGTTGCGCATCGCCGCCGGGTTGACGGCATGCGTGTCGGTAACGCCGAGCAGCATCGTCAGCCCGTCCGCCGGCGAACGCGCGACCAGCGTCGCGCCGATGCTGCCATTGGCGCCGGGACGGTTCTCGACSACGACGGTGTGGCCGAGCGCTGCCGTCATCGGCTGCATCAGGCCGCGCGCCAGGATGTCGGTGATCCCACCGGGATTGTAGGGCACGACCATCCGCACGGTACCGCTCGGCAGCGCGGGCTGCGCCAAGGCCAGGTGGGGGGCGGCGAGGCCGAAGGTGAGCGTGGCCAGGGAACGGCGGGACAGAATGGGCATCGGACCTCCAGTTTCGAAGGACCGGCGTTCGTTCTCCCTTCGGCGGATATGAGCAGACGGCGCGGGATCGCGGAAGGGGCTTCTACGCCCCGTCGAGCGCCGCCTGCAGCAGCCGTGCCAACTCCACGGCATCGCCGCCATCCAGCGCGGCCAAGGTG
>NZ_JBFUIP010000485.1:0-907 GCF_056401815.1 Aminobacter sp. P4_D5
CCGAAGCTCCGACCGCCAGCGAGACCGCCCCCGACGATCTGGCCGCCCTGCGCGCCGAGATCGACATGCTCGACGACGCCTTGCAGGACCTGCTGGTCCGCCGCGCCCAGGTGGTGCAGCGGCTGGCCTCGGGCGGCACCAAGCCGGCCGGCACGGTGCTGCGCCCCGGCCGCGAGGCCGCCATCCTCCGCCGCCTCCTTGGACGCCATGCCGGCCCCCTGCCGCGTGTCGCCCTGGTGCGTCTTTGGCGAGAGCTCTTCGCCACCTCCGTCGCCCAGCAGGGCAACTTCTCCATCGCCCTGCCGCCCGACCCGGCCCTGGCGCGGCTGGCCGCCGAGCATTTCGGCGCCAGCACCGCGCAGCGCCAGCATCCTTCGCTGCACGCTGCCCTGGCCGCCCTCGGCGGGCGGGATGCGAGCATCGCCATCCTCCCCTGGCCGCGCGAGAGCGACAAGAACGCCGAGGAATGGTGGGCGCATTTCGATCCGCATCACCTTTCGGTGATCGCGCGGCTGCCCTTCTACAGCGACCGCGAGCCGCCGCTGGAGGCCGCCGTCATCGGCCTGCACCCGGCCGACCCCTCCGGCCATGACGCGACCCTCCTGCGGCTGGAGGTGTCCGGCGAGCCCAGCCGCGCCTCGCTGGCGGCACTGTCCGGTTCGGGCCGTGTCGTCGCGATGCGACGGGAGGAGGGCTTCACCCGCGCGCTGATCGAGACCACGGGCGCCCCGCCGACCGACGCCGTCATCCTCGGGCGTTATGCGATCCCCGAGCGTGGAGCGAAGCCATGAACGTCCTGACTCCCCGCCCCTCCATCCTCTCGATCGAGCCCTATGTGGGCGGCGAGTCGAAGATCCCGGGTGTGAACCGGATCGTGAAGCTTTCCAGCAACGAGGGCGCCTTCGGG
>NZ_JBFUIP010000486.1:0-900 GCF_056401815.1 Aminobacter sp. P4_D5
TATTACGATGACGTGAAGGGCCGCATGGCGAAGTACGGCCGCGACTGGGACGACCTGAAGATCATGCCCGGCGTGCGCACCATCGTCGGCCGCACGCGCGAGGAAGCACAGGAAAAGTTCGACAAGCTGCAGAACCTGACGGATCCTCTGGTCGGGCTGGCGCGCGTCTATGCGGCACTCGGCGACCTCAGCGGCTACGACCTCGACGGGCCGGTGCCGGAGCCGCAGCGCACCTCCGAAATCCGCAGCAGCACTGAGCGTGTCATGCACCGCGCGCGCTCGCAGAACCTGACCATTCGCCAGCTCTACAAGCAGATCGTGGGTGGCGGCTTCTACCTGATCGGCACCGCGTCCGACATCGCCGACGTCATGCAGGAATGGTACGAGGCCGGGGTCTGCGACGGCTTCAACGTGCTGCCGCCCTACCTCCCCGGCAGCTGCGACGACTTCGTGGAATTCATCACGCCGGAGCTGCAGCGCCGCGGSSTSTTCCGCAAGGCCTATGAGGGCGCGACGCTGCGCGAGAACCTCGGCCTCAAGCCGCACGTCAACCGCTACGCCGCGCAGCGCGCGGCCCAGGCCTCGGCCGCCGAGTAGGATATCGCGACGTGACACGACGCATGATGAAGCTGGGACTCAACCTCGTCGGCAACGGCGCGCATGGCGGCGGCTGGCGCATGCCGGAGGCGCATGTCGCGGCCTCGCTGGACTTTTCTCTATGGAAGCGGCTGGCCATCCGCGCCGAGGCGGCGAAATTCCACTTCATGTTCTGGGCCGACGGCATAGCCGTGCGCAGCTCGGCCCGTGACGAGGAGCAGCTCAGCTACGACAGCCGCATCGACGTGCTGGAGCCGCTGACCGCCATGGCCGCGCTTTCGGCCGTGACGGAGCGCATGGGCT
>NZ_JBFUIP010000487.1:0-899 GCF_056401815.1 Aminobacter sp. P4_D5
AGCCAAGATCGCTCGCAAGGCGGATCGCGAAGTCAAGGCGGCGCACCGATGATCGATTGGGCCCCCGGGGAAATCGCTACTTTCCGTGCGGACCTCGCCCGCATCCGGCGGAGTATGAGAGCCGCCGATGTCCTGATCGATTCCATCATGACCGCGCTTGAAGACGCCATCCTGGAGCAGGGCCTGGCCCCCCAGGAAGTCCGCGCGAAGGTCGGTGAAGCCATCGCGCCGGAGTACGCCAAGGCCGAGGCCGAAATCGACCGCAAAGTGAAAGCTCACGCTTCCAAGCGAACGCGGCGACGTGCCGCTCGCAGGGCCAAGGCGGCAGCGTCGAAGGCAGGCACGGTGCCTAAGCCCAAGATTTACGTTCCTCGTGACTGACAAAGCGGCGCCCATGAGGCGCCGCCGTCGATTCCAATGAAGCTCTAAGCCCCGCCAGACCGGGGCCTGTTCCGACAACGGGGCGTCGCCGGAAGCGTGATAGCCGACCTAAAGTGCTTTAGCGGCTCAGGGTGGCTGCGCTCACTGAACGGTGGAAGATTCCGGGCAATTGCGGTGAAACCTCGAAACCCGTCGTTGGATTGCTGCACTTGCCTTTCGGTCGTGGCCGATAACGGCCAGTCTGCTTTTCAATGGTGATGAAGCGAATTCGGACGCGGTCCGTCCGGCAGCTTGCGACCCAAGCGACGTTTCTTGATCCGGTCAGTAAACCAGGTGAGCGTGCGTGTGATAGGCGAAGGCTGAGCGATCAGTCCCGCGAACCTAGGGCCGATTCGACGCTCTGAATCAGCCGCTCTCGCAGGGCGAGGCTCCCTGCCGGTCCGAGGAGGGCCCTCACCCGCATGATGGGCAGGTAGGGCTCCATCGCCGCCATCAATGCCGCGGGGGCCATACCGGTC
>NZ_JBFUIP010000488.1:0-899 GCF_056401815.1 Aminobacter sp. P4_D5
ACATGGCGCCGGCGAGCCGGTCCGTCACGTCCTTGGCCAGGCCCAGCGCCTTGCCGACTTCCCCGATTGCAGACTTCGGCCGATAGCGAATGACGGTCGCCACGATGGCGGCGCGGTCCCGGCCATATCGTTCGTAGATGTGCTGGATCACCTCCTCMCGSCGCTCGTGCTCGAAATCCACGTCGATRTCCGGYGGCTCGGCSCGGGAGGCSGACACGAAGCGCTCAAARAGCAGRTCGTGCTTSSYGGGGTCGACRGCRGTGATSCCGAGSACRTAGCAGACGGCGGAGTTGGCMGCSGAGCCYCGSCCCTGGCASAGGATGCCCCGCTGCCGGGCGAAGCGGACCACCTCGTCCACCGTCAGGAAATACGGCGCGTAGTCGAGCTGCGCGATCAACGTCAGCTCGTGATCCAGCCGGGCGGGTATCCCGTGCGGTGCGCCGTCCGGCCAACGCTCGGCCACGGCAGATGCGACTCGCGCCGTAAGCGTCTCCTGCGGCGTCAGCCCGGGATCGAGGATCTCGTCGGGATACTCGTGGCGCAGCTCATCCAGCGAGAACCCGGAGGCCGCCTCCAGAACCTCCATGGAAGCCGCCAGCGCCTCGGGATGATCCTGGAACAGTCGGGCCATCTCGGCSGSGGGCTTGAGGTGYCGMTCRCCGTTCTTCTCGGCCGCGAAGCCGATCTCGCTGACCGTCTTGCGGAGACGAATGGCCGTCAGCACGTCAGCCAGGCGCCTCCGGCCGGGTTCGTGGAACCGCACATCGTTGGTCGCGAGGAGGCGCCCACCGACCCGGGAGGCCATCCTGGCCAGCAGGTCGAGACGAGCCCTGCCGGCCCCCTGTGCGGTGCTTGCTGCGGCCACCAGGAGCGGCAGCGCGAGGCGCCCCCGCAGAGCC
>NZ_JBFUIP010000489.1:0-899 GCF_056401815.1 Aminobacter sp. P4_D5
CCGAGGAATACGACTGGAATGCCGCCTCCGCCGAGGCGCTTCGCAATGGCCGTGCCGACTGGTCGCAGTCGCTGGCCACTGGCACAATGGACTGACCCTGAGGATCCCGCACCCATGAACATCCATGAATACCAGGCGAAGGAACTGCTGCGCCGCTATGGCGTGCCGGTCCCCGACGGCCATGTGGCCTGGACGGCCGACGAGGCCGAGGCCGCGGCGAAGAAGCTGCCCGGGCCCGTCTATGTCGTGAAGAGCCAGATCCATGCGGGCGGCCGCGGCGCCGGTCGCTTCGCCGAGGATCCGAACGGCAAGGGCGGCGTGCGCGTCGTCAAGTCCGTGGCCGACGCGAAGGCAGCCGCCGAAGCAATGATCGGCAAGACGCTGGTCACCAAGCAGACGGGCGAGGCCGGCAAGGTCGTCTCCCGCGTCTATATCGAGGACGGCTGCGACATCAAGCGCGAGCTGTATCTCGGCCTGCTGATCGACCGCGCGACATCGCGCCTCACCGTCATGGCCTCCACCGAGGGCGGCATGGAGATCGAGGAGGTCGCCGAGCACCACCCCGAGAAGATCCTGAAGGTGGCGATCGACCCGGCCTCGGGCATCTTCCCCTACCATGCCCGCAAGCTCGCCTTCGGCCTCGGCCTCGAGGGCAAGCAGGTCGGCAGCTTCGTGAAGTTCGTGACCGCGCTCTACGGCGCCTTCCTGGAGCTCGACTGCGCCATCGTCGAGATCAACCCGCTGGTCGTCACCGGCGCGGGCGAGATCGTGGCGCTGGACGCCAAGGTCTCCTTCGACGACAGCGCGCTGTTCCGCCACAAGGACCTCGAGGCCCTGCGCGACGACAGCGAGATGGACCCGAAGGAACTGGACGCCGCCAACCACGAGCTGAACTACGT
>NZ_JBFUIP010000490.1:0-895 GCF_056401815.1 Aminobacter sp. P4_D5
ATAGAAGACGTTGGCCATCTGGTACGGGAAGACGGCGTCGACCGCCTTGGTCGTGATCTCGATCGTCAGCGGATCCTTCACGCGCCAGGTGGCGACGTTGCCGACATAGAGGCTGCCCTGTGCGGCCTGGGGCGCGTGAAACTGCGGCGCGTCGCGGTCCAGCAGCTTGGCAAGGTTCCAAGCCACTGCGTCGGCCGTGAACATCGAGCCGTCGTGGAAGCGCACGCCCGAGCGCAGGCGAAAGGTCCAAAGCTTCTTGTCCGTGTCGTCCACCGCCCAGGACTCGGCGAGGCTCGGCCGCAGCACGGCCGCGCGGTCGGAGCGCGAGAGGTCCCAGGCGATCAGCGGGTCGTAGATGGTGATGCCGGTGAAGCGATTGCCCTCGGCGCCCTGGTTGGGCTGGCCCATGGTGAAGGGCACGTCCGCCGCCGTCATGGCGACGCGCAAGGTGTTGGCCGCCGCGGGCTGCGCGTGGGCGGGCTGGGCGAGAGGGGCGGCTGCCAGGGCGGCTCCGCCCGCGAGAAGGTCGCGGCGATGCATCTTCGAACTCCGTAAGGTCGGCTTGTGCCGGCAGTCTTCCCTGTGGCGGACAGGCTGGCACGCGGCGGGGCCGGCATGCAATCGCGGCGCGCTTCCATGGGGGCGGAGGCTCGGGCAGGATGGGGGGATGGAAACGCGTCCGACTGCCCTCGTCCTCGGGGCCGGGATCATGGGGCTCTGCACGGCCTGGGCGCTGCTGCGCGAGGGGTTCTCCGTTGTTGTGGTGGATCAGGCGCCGCTGCCGAACCCGCGCGGGGCCTCCGTGGACCACCATCGGCTGATCCGCCACGCCTATGGCGCGCAGACCGGCTACATGCGGATGGTGGACGCGGCCTATGCCGCCTGGGACGAGCTC
>NZ_JBFUIP010000491.1:0-895 GCF_056401815.1 Aminobacter sp. P4_D5
TGCTCCGGCACCTGGAGCAGCCCCGCACGGAAGGCGTCGGCGCGGATCATCTCCAACCGCTCCTCCGCCTCCTCGGCGACGAGGCCGAAGATCTGCTCCAGCACCAGATGCAGCGGCGGAACGAGATCGGTGCCCAGCAGGTCCGGCGCCAGGGCGACGGGGACGAAGCAGGTGCGGATCGCCAGCACCCCGCCGTCGCGCTCCAGCAGCCGGCGGACCTTGTGCACGGGCGCGCCCGCCGCGATGCCGAGGCGCAGGGACAGCCAGTTCGGGCAGGGCACRGCCTCCGCCGCATGGACCGTGACGGTGCCGGGCGGCACTCCGTCGAAGGCGGAGGCCAGGAAATGGCCGTGATCCGTGAGGGGCACGTCCCGCCGCGCCAGGCGGACGAAGGTGCCGCGCCCCTGCTGCCGATGCAGCAGCCCCTCGTCCACGAGGGACGTCACGGCCTGCCGGACGGTGATGCGTGACAGGCCGTAATGCGCGCCCAACTCGGCTTCGGTGGGGATCCGGTCCCCTGGCCCGAGATCGAAGGTGATCATGTCCCGCAGCGCATGCTTCAACTGCAGCCAGAGCGGGATGGCGGAGCCGCCGCGCAGCGGACGCAGGAGGGGCGGCCCATCCGCAGGAGGTTGGGCTGCCGGGGTGGCGCGGCGGCGGCGCTTGTTGCTTAGGGCGGGCTCCGGCAATCGATTGACGCGTAAATTCATCATATAATATCATAATCCAACGGGATCGGGAGGCAATATCGGAAGATGCCCATGGCATCGAAACTGTGCCCTCCGCCGCGCCGGTGGTGCGCTGCGCGATGCCTCGCCGCAGCCGATCGACCGGCGTCTCGCACAAACGGACTCGCCGAAATCATGCCCGCGCGCTGAAGCTGCGCGTCCAAGGG
>NZ_JBFUIP010000492.1:0-891 GCF_056401815.1 Aminobacter sp. P4_D5
GCTCCGGACCGTCCGGCGACATGGCCGCCAGGACCGGCCCGCCGGCGATCAGGCAAGCCACGCCGACGAGGGTCCATCTCGCGGAAGCACGGGACATGCGGATCAACCGAAGGTCATGCTGAAGAGAGACAGGCCCGGCGCCTCCGCCTCGATCGTGACGAGGTGCTCGCCATAGGTTTCGCCGTCGAGGAGCGTGTAGAGCGTGGGACGCTGAACCTCGATGACCTGCGCCGGGCGGCCATCCACCGTGACGCGCAGCCTGGCACCTTGGGGCGCTTCGGCCACCAGATGCAGCTTCGCCGCGGAAAAGCGCAGGCGCAGGCCGCCCCGGTCCGAGCGGAGCTGCAACCCCTCGCCCTCGCGCAGCCATGTTCCGTCGAGCTGGTACTGGCTCAGCCGGGGGCCACCACCGGATGGAAAGGCATAAGCGGCCTCACCCTGGCGGGGCGATTGGGCACGGTCCTGCGGGGTGGGGTGCTGCGCGCCGAAATACATTTCGGGCGTGCGGATCCGCGACAGGTCCGGATCGTCGCCCGRCCGCCCGAAGGGGCCGGTCAGGCCCAGCAGCCCGCGAATTGCACCCTCCAGCTCGCGAGCGTAGCCTTCGCCCTCGCGGAGAAGGACGATCTGGCCATCCCGGTCGATGAGATGGAAGGCCGGCCAGGCCTGATTGCTCCAGGCGCGCCAGGTGCGGAAGCCGTTGTCCTGGCCGACGGGGTAGCGGATGCTGAACTCCCGCACGGCGTCCTCGACATTGTGGCGCATGCGCTCGAAGCCGAACTCCGGCGTGTGGATGCCGATGACCTGCAGGCCGAGCGGGCCGTATTCGGCCTGCCAGCGGTTCAGGTAGGGAACCGTCCTGCGGCAGTTGATGCAGGAATAGGTCCAGAA
>NZ_JBFUIP010000493.1:0-889 GCF_056401815.1 Aminobacter sp. P4_D5
ATGCTGCTCGATCCACAGCAGGATCGCCCAGCACAGGATCGCCCAGGCCGCGCCGATGCTCCAGCCGGCCAGCACGTCGCTGGCATAGTGCAAGCCGAGATAGACGCGGCTCGTTCCGATGATCAGCGTCAGCACCAAGGCCACGGCCACGAAATAGACCCGCAGATGCCGCTCGGCCGTGACGCGCGCCAGGATGATGCCGATGGTGAGGTAGGTCACCGCCGAGAGCAGGGCATGGCCGCTCGGGAAGCTCGCCGTGAAGACCTCCGCGACATGCGGATAGTCCGGGCGCGGCCGGTTGAAGCCCTGCTTGAGGAGCGTGCTCACCAGCGTGCCGCCGAGCACCGAGGCCGCCATGAACAGCGCCGCGCCGCGCTGGCCCACCATCAGCAGGTAGCCCAGCGAGACGATCAGCACGAAGCCGAGCACGGCGAAGCTGCCGAGCGCGGTGACGTCGCGCACCATCTCCTGGAACCAGGCGGAGCCGATCGGCCGGGCGAGGTCGGCGCCGTGGCGGAAGAGCGACACGACTGCCAGGTCGAAATGCGCCATGTCGCCCTCGACCACCTCGTCCGCCAGCCCGACGAAGGCCAGGAACAGCGCGGCGAAGGCGAAGAGCGCGACCACGAGCGCGACCTCGCCGTGCAGCAGCCGGCGCGTGATGCGGAGCCGCAGGAGCGAGGTGCCCCGCCCCGTCAGCACGACATTGGAGAACAGGATCGCGGCGCATCCGGCGAAGAGGCCGATACCGGCGACCTCGCCGAAGGCCGGGATGAGGAGGGTCGTGAGGCCGATGGCCGCGCACCAGAGCAGCAGGGCCAGGGCGAGCGAGCCGTCATCCACGAAGAGATGGACGATCTCGGCGGCGATTGCGCGGAGGGCTTTCATC
>NZ_JBFUIP010000494.1:0-888 GCF_056401815.1 Aminobacter sp. P4_D5
CCGCATGGCCGCGAGGCTCTCCCCCTTCACGACCGCCAAAGCCTTGGCCCGCGCGAAGTGGATGAGAAACAGATAATCCTGGATCAGGTAGTGCTGAAACGCCTTGAGCGGGAGCGTGCCGGCCGAAAGCTGCTGGACGAAGGGGTGCCACGTATAGCCCGTCCAATCCGCGCCGGAGGCGGCGCGGAGCCTGCGGAACAGGCCGTCTACGGCCCCAAAATCCTCGATCCCGCGCATCCCATCACCGCGCGGCCGACGGCAGCTTGACGACGAGGCCGTCCAGCTCGTCGGTGATGATGATCTGGCAGCCGAGGCGGCTCGTCTCCTGCAGGTCGAAGGCGAGGTCGAGCATGTCCTCCTCGTCCTCGGTCGGGTCGGCGAGCTTGGTGAACCAGGAGCCGTCCACGATCACGTGGCAGGTGGCGCAGGCCAGGCTGCCCTCGCAGGCACCCTCGATGTCCACGCCGTTGCGATGCGCGATCTCGAGCACGGAAAGCCCCAGCGGAGCTTCCACTTCGCGACGGGTCCCGTCGCGCTCGATGAAGGTCATCTTCGGCATGATACTGGTCTACTCCGCGGCGTGAGGCTGGGCGACGAGGCCCTTCCACGCCGTCCCGATGAGCGCAGCAGCCTGCTCCGCCTCGGCGGGCGAGGTAAAGCGCCCCAGCCCCACGCGCAAGGTGGCACGGGCCTCGGCCTCGACAATCCCCATGGCGTCGAGGACGTAGGATGGCGCGATCTCGGCCGAGGAACAGGCGGAGCCGGAGGAGAGGCAGAGCTCGGGGAGCGCCGCCATCAGGGCCTGGGCGTCGATGCCGCCGGGGAAGGTGAGGTTGAGGTTTCCCGAGACGCGGGCCTCCATCGTGCCGTTCACGCGCAGGCCGGGAA
>NZ_JBFUIP010000495.1:0-887 GCF_056401815.1 Aminobacter sp. P4_D5
CAATCGGCCAGCGTCGAGACATCGAGTTCGATGCCCTCCCGGGCGAAGGTTTCGCTCTGGCGGTTCAGCGGCAGGTGCTGGCCGAACTTCGCCTCGAGAATGCTGGCCAGGAGCTCTGGCCCCGCCCGGCCGCGCGCAATCGGATGGAACGGTGCYGGAGCYYGGTTGACCGTCTGGCAGGCCCGGCAGGCCAGGCGTTCGCGCACGGTCTGGATCACCTTCCARCTGCGCGGCACCACCTCCAGCGTTTCCGTGATGTCCTCGCCCAGCTTGGTCAGCGGGCCCGCGCAGCAGGGGCATGCCATCAGCCCCGGGATCACGACCCTCTCGCGCGGCAGATGCGRCGGCAAGGGRCCRCGATGCGGCCTGCGCCGCGTGGGGATGCCAGGGGCGTCAGGGGCCAAAGCCTCTGCCGCGRTGGCGTCCTCGCKGGCGGCGGCCTCCAACTCCTCGAGCTGCARCTCCAATTGATCRAGTTTGCTGCCACGCTCGGCCGATGCGCCAAACCGCTCCCGCCGCAGCTTGGCGATCAGCAGCTTRAGATGCGCCACCATCGCCTCCGCGCCCGAGGCGCGGGCCTCCGCCTCGTGTCGCGCCACCTGCTCCGCAGCGCGAGCGGCACGCTCCGCGAGCAGGGCCGCGCGTAGCGCATCGAGGTCATCGGGCAGGGCGTCGGGCGGGCTTGTCACACCCAGGATGCAAGCATGCGGRTYCGGCGTGCCGCATCCRAAATCRTCACCTCATGGCGCTATCCCGCACGCTCCGGCCGCCAGCTGTGCTGAGGGTTTCGCCAGTCGATCCCCTCCAGCATRTAGCCAAGTTGCGAGGCCGAGATCGACAAGGCGCCGTCCACCGGCGAGGGCCAGATGAACCGCCCGCGCTCCAGC
>NZ_JBFUIP010000496.1:0-886 GCF_056401815.1 Aminobacter sp. P4_D5
GACTGGTGGTGTGGGCCGAGATCCGCGGCGAGCCCGATGCCACCGCCTTTGGGCGTCGTATTTCCAGAGAGGTCCAGCGGCAGGCGTTGACGATCGTGCTGCTCGCTGTTGGTATCGTCGGGACGGCGACGCTGCTTCTTCTGAGCGTGAGCGACTTCCCCCTGCAGGACATTCTGTTCGAGGCCATCTCGGCCTTTGCTATTGTTGGACTATCAACTGGGATTACCGCCAACCTGCCGCCGGGTGGCCAAATCATTCTGGTGGCGTTGATGTTCCTCGGGCGGGTTGGGACCATCACCGTCGCCACGGGCTTGGCCCTTCGCAGAAGGCAGAACCCGTACCGCTATCCGGAGGAGCGCCCCATCGTTGGCTAAGACCCCATCCCCCAGCAGCGATAGCGTCGTGGTGATCGGCCTTGGCCGCTTCGGTGGTGCGGTCGCGGAGTCCCTCGCCCGTGTCGGACACGACGTTCTCGCCATCGACCTGGATGCCGAGCTCGTCCAGTCCTGGGCGGACCGGCTCACCCACGTGGTGCAGGCAGACTCGACCAACAGCGACACACTGCGCCGGCTCGGCGTGCATGAGTTCAGCAGGGCAGTTGTCGGTATCGGTAACGACCTCGAGGCAAGCGTCCTGACCGTACTGGCGCTCGGTGAGCTCGGCATCGAGGACATCTGGGCCAAGGCGCTTAGTCCCAAACATGGCCGCATCCTGGAACGCACGGGTGCTCACCACGTGATCTTTCCCGAGGCCGCGATGGGAGAGCGCGTCGCCCATCTGGTGACCGGCAAGATGATCGACTTCATCGAATTCGACGACGGATTCGCGATAGTCAAGACGCGTGCGCCGCGCGAGGCTGAGGGCAAGACCCTCGCCGAATGCGCAC
>NZ_JBFUIP010000497.1:0-886 GCF_056401815.1 Aminobacter sp. P4_D5
CGCCTGGATTATGCCGGCCTCGGCCAGCGCCTCGTTGAACTTCCCCATCGCCGTCAGAAGCTCAGTGGTGGGCATCACGCCGGCCTCGCTCTCGGCCGTCGCCTTCACCAGAACCATCACGCGCATCGCGCTCTCCTCCGATCGGCAAGGCCTTCATCGGCCTCGCTCCCAAGGACGCGGCACGTCGCCGCCATCCGAAAGGCCCATCGAGATTTTTGCGGGAGGTCCGGAGGCAACCGCAACCCTCCCAGACCATTAGAGGTCCAGCAGGAAACTGCGCCGCCCCATTCCGTCACGACCCACTTCGTATGATTAGGACTTCCATGCGCATTTCCAGAATTCTCGGCGCCCTGCTGCTCCTGGGCAGCACCGCGGTGAGCGCCCAGACGATCGTCGCCCCATCGATCGGAATCCAGTCGCCCGAAGGCACTCACCTCGGGGAGCCCGTGCGGGACGTGCAGATCCCCGACCCCCGCGGCACCTTCTCCTTCGTGCTGGACAACGACCTCTTTGCCGGCACTGACAAGAACTACACCAGCGGCTTCCAGTTCGACTGGCGCTCGCCCTCCTACGATCCCCCAAGCTGGGTCTCCGCCATCACGGGCCGCATGAGCCTGATCTTCCCCGAGGGCGGCACGCCGCGCTGGGGCGTCTCGGTCGGCCAGAACATCTTCACGCCCGAGGACACCTCGCGCCGCAACCCGGACCCGCGGGACCGGCCCTATGCCGGCTGGCTCTACGGCACGCTTTCGCTGGCCTCCTACMCCGCGACCTCCTACGGCAGCCTCGAGCTGCAGATGGGCATTGTCGGCCCCGGCGCGCTCGGTGAGCAGTTCCAGAACGGCGTGCACCGTCTCCGCAACTTCGACCGTGCCGAGGGCTGGGA
>NZ_JBFUIP010000498.1:0-885 GCF_056401815.1 Aminobacter sp. P4_D5
GCTGAGCCGTGGCGCGCGTCCTGCTCAACATTCCCCGCAGCGCGAAGCCGGGCGAGGTCGTCACCATCCGCACGCTGATCCAGCACAGCATGGAGACCGGCTATCGGCCGGGCGCTGATGGCGAGGTGCTGCCGCGCGACATCATCCGCCGCTTCACCGCCACTTATGACGGCGCCGAGGTCTTCGCCGCCGAGCTCTCGCCCGCCATCGCGGCCAATCCCTTCCTGTCCTTCACCCTGGTCGCGACCACGACGGGTCCGCTGGTGCTGCGCTGGCAGGGCGACGATGGTTTCGACCAGACCGAGACACGCGAGATCGCGGTGGCGCCGTGAGATCGGCGCTGGCGCTGCTGGCCGCGCTCTGCCTGCCCGCCGCCGCGCAGGAACGCCGTTCCGGCTTCGTGGACATGTCGCGCGAAAGCCAGGCGATGCAGCAGGACGACACCGCCAATCCCGGCATGCTCTGGGTCCTGGAGGGCGAGGCGCTGTGGAACCGCCCGGAGGGTCCCGCCGGCCGGTCCTGCGCCAGCTGCCACGGCAATGCCGAGGTCTCCATGCGCGGCGTGGCCACGCGCTACCCGGCCTGGGACGAGGCGACCGGCACCCCGATCGACCTCGCGGGCCGCATCATGCAGAGCCGGGAGCTCCGCCAGGGCGCGCCGCCGCTGGCGCGGGAGAGCGGGGGCCTACTCGCGCTGACGGCCTATGTCGGGCACCAGTCGCGGGGACAGCCGATCAGCCCGCCGGCCGACCCGCGCCTGCTGGCGGCGCGCGAGCGCGGGCGGGCGCTCTATGCCGAGCGCCGCGGACAGCTCGACCTCTCCTGCGCGCAATGCCACGACGACAATGCCGGGCGCCGGCTGGCCGGCAGCCTCATCCCGCAGGG
>NZ_JBFUIP010000499.1:0-885 GCF_056401815.1 Aminobacter sp. P4_D5
GATCTACGCCGGCACGCAGGAAGGCCCCTACCTCTCCACCGACAATGGTGAGCACTGGTAGCGCCTCGGCTTCCCGCACCGGGACCGCCAGATCTGGTCGATCGCCGTGCACCCGCGCGACCCCCGGCGGATCTACGTCGGAACCTCGCCGCTCGGCATCTTCGTCTCGAAGGACGGTGGCGCCAGCTTCAGCGCCGCCGTCGGTGTCGACCTGCCCGATGTCACGGACATGCGCGGCTTCCGCAACCGCGTCATGCGCTTCGCCTTCAATCCCTCCAATCCCGACGAGATGTTCGCGGCCCTGGAGGTGCGCGGCGTCGTCCGCTCCACCGACGGGGGCGAAAGCTGGCAGGATTGCAGCGGCCACCTGATCCGCCTGGCGGAACAGGAGCACCTGAAGAGCGCCATCCTCACCAGCCACACGGCCGAGGGCATGCTGGACGTCCACGCTTTGGCGATGAGCCCCGCCGCGCCGGGTGTGCCGATCCTGGCGCTGCGGATGGGCATCTTCCGCTCCGAGGATCACGGCGCGCACTGGACCGACCTCGAGATGCGCAAGCGCACGCCGATCTTCTACGGCCGCGACATCCGCGTCTCGCCGCACGATCCCAACACCCTCTACTGCACCATGTCGGTCTCGGCCGGCGGCGAGACCGGCACGGTCTGGCGCAGCACGGATCTCGGCGGGAGCTGGGCGCGCTTCGATCCGCCGACCCGCGCGGTGGCGACGATGATGGCCGTGGTGCCGTCGCCGCGCGACGCGCAGGTGGTCTATTCCTGCGCGCGGAAAGGCCAGGTCTTCGGCACGCTCGACGGCGGCACGACCTGGGTGGAGACGCCCCTGCCGAAGGGCTGCACCGGGGTCATGGCGCTCGCGGTGAACTG
>NZ_JBFUIP010000500.1:0-884 GCF_056401815.1 Aminobacter sp. P4_D5
CACTGGAGGAGTTCGAGCTCGGCAGCCGCGCCTTCGAGATCAACAAGCTCGGCGTGGAACTGGCCCGCGAGGCGGCGGAGAGCTTCGCCGATGGCCGCCACCGCTGGGTCATCGGCGATATCGGGCCAGGCACCAAGCTGCCCAGCCTCGGCCACATCACCTATGACGCGCTGGAGGCTGGCCTCACCGAGCAGTGCCTCGGCCTCATCGCCGGGGGCGCCGATGCGCTGCTGACCGAAACCAACCAGGACACGCTCTTCATCAAGGCCGCGGTGAACGCGGCGAAGATCGCCAAGGCGAAGACCAACAGCGACATCCCCATCTTCGTGCAGGTGACGGTCGAGACCACGGGGACGCTGCTCGTCGGCCCCGACATCGCCGCCGCCGCCGCCGTGATCCACTCGCTCGACGTGCCGCTCGTAGGCCTCAACTGCGCGACGGGCCCGCAGGAGATGGCGGAGCACATCCGCTGGCTCAGCCAGAACTGGCCCGGCCTGCTCAGCGTGCAGCCCAATGCCGGCCTGCCGGAGCTGGTCGACGGCAAGACGCACTATCCCTTGGGCGCCGAGGAGATGGCGACCTGGATGGAGCGCTTCGTGGTCGAGGACGGCTTCAACCTAATCGGCGGCTGCTGCGGCACCTCCATCCCTCACATCGCCGGGCTGGATGCCATGCTGCGCAAGCTGGGCGGCGCCAATGCGCGGCCGGCGCCGGTGAAGCGCAATTACCACTGGGTGCCGAGCGTGGCCTCGCTCTATTCGGCCACGGCGCTGCGGCAGGAGAATTCCTACTTCTCCATCGGCGAACGCTGCAACGCCAACGGCTCCAAGGCCTGGCGCGTGGCGCAAGAGGCGAACGACTGGGACAGCTGCCTCGCCATCGGG
>NZ_JBFUIP010000501.1:0-882 GCF_056401815.1 Aminobacter sp. P4_D5
GCATTGAGAAAGGCCAGATAGACCCTTCTTTCGTCATCACGCACCGCGCATCCCTCGAAGAAGGTCCCGAYCTCTACAAGACCTTCAGGGACAAGAAGGACGGCTGYATCAAGGTCGTCCTTAAGCCTTAGAAAWCGGAARGGCATGGCASGGGCCTGCACAWCGCCGGCTCGCCATCGTCGGCCAACGAGCTCGSMCCCAGACGCRCAGACSTCGCTTCGCGCCATGGTCGCTGCCGGCGGCCGCCTCCACAYYTCCGACTGCAGATGATACAMGTCGGMCTTCYMRGATGGAGCRCGASGSATGCCCGATCGGTTCCAGGTCGTTTTCAACSCGGATGGCATCGTGGAGATGATGCTYAAGGAAGGCGAAGTTCGGACRCTGACGTTCGACTCTGCCGGCTCCCCTTTCAACGCYCGGGCTATGAACGATCCCGAGGTGAAAGCGGCACTCCGRCAGTGGATGGTGGATTCCAATGCGGAGGGCTGGATTGGTTGGCAGGAACTCGCCGCGACTCTCCAGGGCATGGGCATCGACATGGYGGATGTCGCGGCGAAGTATCCTGGGTAGGRGCGTCTCCSTTTCGCMTTYGAGCGAGAGACGGGTGAYTAACCCCTCTTCGGCYGGCASRGCAGRACGTCCGCCGCSGGAGGCCGAAGCAGCGCCGCTGGATCACCCGGCACCTCTGCGAGCCAAACCCCGAAGTCTTCCTCTTCGAGCACCACGGGCACCCTCTCGTGGATCGGCGCGACTAGCTCATTCGCCTCGGTGGTGATGATGCAGTAGGAGCGCGTCACCTCGCCGTCCGGACCACCCAGCCAAGGGCACCGGGCCGGCCCTCGTGGCAGTCGTGCTCGTTCAATGCTGCGGACATCGCTGCAC
>NZ_JBFUIP010000502.1:0-881 GCF_056401815.1 Aminobacter sp. P4_D5
GAGCATCAGCGACGCCCGGAAGCGCTCGAACCGGCCCGTGACGGGGATGAAGAGCAGGTTCCGGAAGGTGAAGCCGATCCGGCCGCTGTCCTGGTCGAACGCGTAGCGCGCCCGCTGGGCCCGGGCCGGCGGCACCGGCAAAAGAAAGGGCGCCAGGAGAACCCGGCGCCCAATCATTCAGAGAGCCATCCGACGAGGGGCGAGACCATGGCCCGCCCCCGATCCATGCCTAGCGGCGCAGGCCGAGCTTGGCGATCAGCGCGTCGTAGCGCGCCTTGTCCTTGCGCTTCACATAGTCGAGCAGGCCACGGCGCTGGCCGACCAGGACCAGCAGGCCACGGCGGCTGTGGAAGTCCTTGGCGTGGGTCTTCAGGTGCTCGGTGAGGTTCGAGATGCGCTCGGAAAGCAGGGCGACCTGCACTTCGGGGCTGCCGGTGTCGCCCGGCTTCTTGGCATGCTCGACGATGAGCGCCTGGCGGCGCTCCGCAGTGATCGACATCGTGAAATCCTTCGGTTGGCTGCTGTCGCAGCTGAGAGATGAACCGATCCGTGGTGTCAGCCCCAGCCCTTAGGCTGTCGCCATCAACCGCTCGGGCCGCAGCATCCCCTCCTCGAGGCGACACAGGCCGACGAACCGCCCCCCTGCCATCACACGGACCAGCCCCCCATCGGGATCGGCCTCGGACGGAACCCGGCCCATCAGATCCACGAGGCTCAAGGCCTGGCCGAAACTGAGGCGGGCGGCCTCCCCTTCCACAACGGCCAGTGCCGGGATGTCGGCCAGCGCGGTCGTCAGGGGGAGAAGGAGGTCCAGCGAAGGGGGTGGCGTATCGCCCGTCACGACGATCCTGTCCAGGGGGATTCCGTCGGCTTCCTTGAAG
>NZ_JBFUIP010000503.1:0-881 GCF_056401815.1 Aminobacter sp. P4_D5
ATGCTGATGCGCAGGCTGCCGGTGTCGTCCATGCCGAAGCGGCCGGCGGTGAAGGTCAGGGTGAAGCTGGCGAAGCTCCCCGCCTCGACCGGCCCCTCGGGCGAGAGGGTGACGGTGCCCACCTCGGCGGCGCGGTAGTCGGTGAAGTGGGCGGTGTGGCCGGCATGAGCGTCAGGCAGGTCGAGGTGACGGGGGCGATCCATATCGGAAGCGTTGCAGAGCGGTCCTATGCCCGCAAGCGGGCTGACGCCGCATTCGGCCTGCGCTATGGGTTGTTACGAAGACTTGTGGATGGTTCCCATGCCCCTCGATGCTCCCGTCCGGCCCGCCGGCTATTCCTTCAGCACGATGTTCCCGCTCGGCGCGGACACGACGCCCTATCGAAAGCTTCCCATCGAGGGCGTCACCGCCGTCGAGGTCGACGGCAAGCGCGTGCTGCGCATCCCGCCCAAGGTGCTGGAGGAGTTGGCCTTCACCGCCTGCCACGAGGTCTCGCACCTGCTGCGGCCCGCGCATCTCGCCCAGCTCCGCAAGATCCTGGACGATCCCGAGGCCAGCGCGAACGACCGCTTCGTGGCGCTCGACCTGCTGAAGAACGCCAACATCTCCGCCGGCGGCGCGCTGCCCATGTGCCAGGACACCGGCACGGCCATCGTCTTCGGCAAGAAGGGCCAGCGCGTCTGGGTCGAGGGCGACGAGGAGGAGGCGATCAGCTACGGCGTCGCCCGCACCTACACCGAGACCAACTTGCGCTACAGCCAGATGGCGCCGCTCTCCATGTTCGAAGAGGTGAACACCGGCAACAACCTGCCCGTGGACTTCACCATCCTGGCCAATCCCGGCGACTACAAGGCCGACGAGTTCCACATGATGTTCGTGCT
>NZ_JBFUIP010000504.1:0-876 GCF_056401815.1 Aminobacter sp. P4_D5
GCTCTACCTCGACCGGTCCTGGCGGCCCGGCCACCTCACTGGGCACCGGCGGCTCGGCCGCTGGAGGGGGCACCGGCACGGGCTCCGCGTCCACCCTGGGCCTAGGTTCGACCTCGGCCGGAGGCACCTCCGCTCCCTCGACGTCACTCGGCACCGCCGGGTCCGCTTCTGGCGGCGCCAGCGCGGGTTCCGCCTCGACGCTGGGTCTCGGTTCGACCTCGGCAGGTCAGGGCGGCGGCACGTCCATGGGCACGGGTGGCTCGGTGGCCGGTGCAGGCGGGTCAGGCGCCGGGTCTTCCTCGACGATGGGGTTGGGCTCGACGGCCGCTCGTTCGCCGGAGCCGGCTAACAGGCCCTCGGACCCCGGCCACTCCGGCAACGCGCCCGGCCGCAACCGCTGAAGTCCCAGACCAGGCCGCGTATGCGGCCTGGTCGCTTCCGGTCAGCAGGAAGATATCACCATGCGCCGTCCCCTAGCCCTTGCCGTCGCCCTCGCCAGTTCGCTCCTGTCCGATCAAGCCACGGGACAATCCAGTAGCAGCGCGACCGCCGCGGGCCCCGGCGCCTCGGCGTCCGCTTCATCTTCAACAAGTTCCCCAGCGGGTAATGAGTGTTACGTCGCTCAATCAGGCGGCACCGCTACCGCGCCAAGCACCTCCATCACCGTCGGTCCCGACGGCACCCTCAGCGGTTCCACCTCTGTCGGCCCCAACGGCCCCTCGGTATCGGTCAGCCCCGCCCCAGCAACGGCGCCCGGCTCCCACAGCTGGTCGGAATCAAGGTCGGGACCGAACTGCGTCGTTCGCCCTCCTGCTGGGCGCTAACAGCCCGGCGAACACGAAGAGTTGAAGGGAAACATGCCATGATCCCCCGTCA
>NZ_JBFUIP010000505.1:0-876 GCF_056401815.1 Aminobacter sp. P4_D5
CGTGACGACCTGCAGCACGCGCGGATCCTTCAGCGCGGTCCTGATGTCCGGCGCCTTCGCGACGGCCTTCCGGAACTGGTCCATGGCGCGCTTCTGCATCGGCTCCGAGGCGATGCGCGCCAGCGCCTTCGTCTCCTCGCCGGGTTGCAGCGCCAGCCGCAGCGCCGCGATGGCGCCGCCTACGTCACCCATGGGGCGTCACCCATTGTTCGCGGGTTCCGGGAGATCCCGGCGCGGCGTGGGCAGCGGCGGGAGGCCCAGCACCTCCTCCTCGTGACGCATGACGCGCCGCGCGATCTTCAGCGCGAGGTAGCAGTCATCCGCCTCGGCGGCCTCCAGCGAGCGGGCCAGCATCTCCCGCACGGTGGGCGAGGTGGTGGCCTCCATGAACTCGGCGATGAGCCGGCGCSCGGCGGCGAGGCCGGGCTCGCGCTCCTCGTCGCCGCCGATATAGGCGGTCTGCAGCGCGAAGTAGATGCGCCGCGCCGGTGTGTTCGCTCCATCCGGCGCCATGATCTGCTTGCCGAAGAGGAAGCGGGCCTAGGCCGCCAGCTCGATGCGCGTCCGGTTGCGGAAGCGGATCGGTGCGCCGTTCACCACCATGAGGTCGCCCTGGCGCAGTTCCAACACGAGCGTGGACATCTTTTTTCCCTTGAGTTCCGGTCCGGACGGCGCGCCGCTGCTGCGACCGGCGAGCGCCCTCCTGGCGTCGTGCCGTGCCTCCGGCGGCGAGGTCCTTCCTGCCGCCGCGGCATCCTCGCGCGGCCAGGTTAACGCCGGTTGAAGATCGACGATCATCGCAGGAAGTTCGCGAGGTTAAGGTCGCTCAGCGAGCCGATGGCGCGGTAGCTCGCATCCAGCGTCGTCTTCGTGGCC
>NZ_JBFUIP010000506.1:0-875 GCF_056401815.1 Aminobacter sp. P4_D5
GGTGAGGGGCGGCCCGCTGCCGTGGTGCTCAACAGCCATCACAACARCCAGGAGAGCTTCGCCCAATACCTCATCGCCACGCCGATCGAGGGGCGGCTGCAGCAGGTCTTCCAGGGGCCGATCCTCTACTCGGTGCAGGCCTACGAGCGTGGCTGCGAGCCGCGCCGGCTGGAGCAGCGCATGCTGCCATTCACGCTGCGGGAGGCGCAGCGCGACGGCTTCGCGGAGCTCTCGATGACGGTGCGTGAGGCGCGGATCTGCACGCAGCGCGGCCGGCCGCGGACGCTCAACTCGCTGATGCATTATGCGCGGCTCCGCTGGGATCCGGCGCAGTCGCGCTACCTCGGCGGGCTCGACGCGCTGGAGCGGCGGAACCAGCGGATGATAGGCGCGCCTTAGGCGGCGGATGCCGCCCGCCGTGCGGCCATGAGCTGCCAGGCCGCGGGGATCGCGAGCCCGATCACCACCACGGCCAGCCGCGCCTCGTCGCTGAGGAAATAGCCGAAGGCCCCGATCAGCCCCGCGATCGCCAGCAGCATGCGGATCGCGATTCCCATCGGGCCCATCAGGTAGCCGGCATAGGCTGCCGTCACCGCCGTCAGCGCCGCGACCTGGATCGCCGTCACGGTCGCGATCTCGACCAGCGATCCCCGCAGCATGAGTCCGGCGTCGTAGAAGAAGGCGAAGCCCACGGTGAAGCCCGCAATGCCGCAGCGCGTCGCATGAACCGAGGTGATGGTCGGGCCGGCGCCCGCGATGGCTGCCGCGGCGAAGGCGGCGGCTGCGACGGGTGGCGTCGCATCGGCGATGACAGCGAAGTAGAAGAGGAAGAGATGCGCCGGCAGCAGCAGGTCCGCTGCCGAATAGCCCAGCAC
>NZ_JBFUIP010000507.1:0-874 GCF_056401815.1 Aminobacter sp. P4_D5
CTGCAACGGCGCCGCCTGCCACGCGCAGATGTACATCATGGGCACGATCCTGAAGCACGGCAGCGCCGAGCAGAAGCAGCGCTACCTCCCCGGCATCGCCGAGGGCACGCTGCGCCTGCAGGCCTTCGGCGTCACCGAGCCCACAAGCGGCACCGACACGACCGCGCTGCGCACCACGGCGGTGAAGCAGGGCAACGACAAGTACATCGTGAACGGCCAGAAGCTTTGGACCAGCCGCGCCGAGCATTCCGACCTCATGCTGCTGCTGGCGCGCACCACGCCGAAGGACCAGGTCGCGAAGAAGACCGAGGGCCTCTCGACCTTCATCGTGGACATGCGCACGGCGAACGGCCTCACCGTCCGTCCCATCCGCACGATGATGAACCACAACTCCTGCGAGGTCTTCTTCGACAACATGGAGGTCTCCGCGGAGAACCTCATCGGCSYCGAGGGCAAGGGCTTCCGCTAYATCCTCGACGGCATGAACGCCGAGCGCCTGCTGATCGCCTCGGAGAGCATCGGCGACGCCAAGTGGTTCACCCAGAAGTCCGTCGCCTATKCGAAGGAGCGCGTSSTCTTCGGCCGKCCCATCGGSCAGAACCAGGGCGTGCAGTTCCCCATCGCCAAGGCCTACGCGCAGATGCGCGCGGCCGAGGCGCTGCTGCACAAGGGGCTCGAGAAGTTCGAGGCCGGCCTGCCCTGCGGCGAGGAGGCCAACACCGCCAAGATGCTCGCCGCTGACGCCGCCTGGGCCGCGGCCGAGGCCTGCGTGCAGACCCATGGCGGCTTCGGCTTCGCCGAGGAGTACGATGTGGAACGCAAGTTCCGCGAGGCGCGGCTCTACCAGGTGGCGCCGATCAGCACGAACCTGATC
>NZ_JBFUIP010000508.1:0-871 GCF_056401815.1 Aminobacter sp. P4_D5
TCATGGGTGTGGGCGTCGATGAAGCCGGGCGCGAGAGCCTTGCCGTTGGCCTGGATCTCCGTCTGCCCGGCGACGCTGCCGAGGTCGCCCACGGCCACGATCCGGTCGCCCTCCACGGCCACGTCACCGCGGAAACGGGGCGCGCCCGTTCCATCGAACACGGTGGCGTCGCGGATGACGAGGTCGCAGCGCAGAGTCATGGGTTTCTCCTCAAGGGCCGGGGATGATGCCCGAGGCCGGGCCCGTGCGCCATCGGGCGTCCAGATACCACCGTGGATTGCATCCGGTGCCCGGCATGCCCTATCGGTGGCGGCAAGAATTCCCGGAGGAAACCGCATGTCCATGTTCCGCCGCACGGCCCTCGCCGCCGGTCTCGCCGGCCTGATGGCTGCCCCGGCCTTCGCGCAGACCCCGCTCACCATCCAGCACCCGCTGCCGACCAATAGCCACTACGGCGTCGGCGCCGCCGCCTTCAAGTAGACGCTGGAGCGGGCGACCAACAACCGCTTCCGCGTCACCGTCCAGCGCAACGACAACGAGCGCGAGATGGTCGAAAGCGCGCAGATCGGCACGATCGACTGCACCCTCACCTCCACCGGCCCCGTCGGCAACTTCGTGCCGGCCGTGCGCAACGTGGACGTGCCCTTCCTTTTCCGCGACTACGACCATGCCCGCGGCGTGCTGGACAGCGAGATCGGCCAGTCGATTCTGGCCCAGTTCAACGCCCGTGGCCTGGTCGGTGTGATCTGGCTGGAGAATGGCTTCCGCCACCTCACCAACAGCCGCCGCGAGGTGAACCTGCCGGCCGACATGCGCGGGCTGAAGGTTCGCACCATGGAGAACCAGGTGCACATGCGCGCCTTCTCCACGC
>NZ_JBFUIP010000509.1:0-871 GCF_056401815.1 Aminobacter sp. P4_D5
TCTCCCGCACCATCGGCATCACCTTCGTCGCGTAGAGCTCGATGCTGCGCATCAGCTTCTCGTGCGGCAGCGCGCCGGCGCTGTACTTCATCTGGAAGCGCTGGACGCCCAGCGCCTTCACCGTCGCCGCAATCTTGCGCGCGACCGTCTCCGGCGATCCCACATAGAGCGAGCCCTGGCTGGCCTCGCGCTCGAACTCCGYGTGGTTCATCGGGCCCCAGCCGCGCTCGGCGCCGATGCGGTCGCGCATGCGCCTGTAGTCCGGCCAGAGCTCCTCGCGCGCCTGCGCATCGGTGTCCGCGACATAGCCGGGCGAATGCACGCCGATCGGCCGCAGCTCCTGGCCGAGCTTGTCGCAGGCCTGCCGGTACAGCTCCGCATAGGGCGCGAAGCGCAGGGGATCGCCGCCGATGATGGCGAGCATCAGCGGCAGGCCGTGACGTGCCGCGCGGATCACGGAATCCGGGCTGCCGCCCACGCCGATCCAGGTCTTCAGCGGCCCGTGCTCGACCAGCGGATAGACGCGCTGGTCCTTCAGCGCGGGGCGCGTCATGCCGTGCCAGCTCACGGGATCCTGCGGCAGCAGCTTCACGAAGAGGTCCAGCTTCTCCTCGAAGAGCTGCTCGTACTGGTCCAGCTCGAAGCCGAAGAGGGGAAAGGATTCCGTGAAGGAGCCGCGCCCCAGGATCACCTCCGCGCGCCCGTTCGAGGCCGCGTCCAGGGTCGAGAAGCGCTGGAAGACGCGCACGGGGTCGTCGGAGCTCAGCACCGTCACGGCCGAGCCGAGCCTGATGCGCTGCGTCTGCCCGGCGATGGCCGCCAGCACCATCTCCGGCGAGGAGACCGCGAAATCCTCGCGGTGGTGCTCGCC
>NZ_JBFUIP010000510.1:0-871 GCF_056401815.1 Aminobacter sp. P4_D5
CTTCAACACGCTCGGCCTCGGCCATGACGTGCCGATCGCCTCGACCAATGGCAGCGAATCCCTGACCGTGCTGGTCGACGGCCAGCTGCACCAGCTCCGCGTGCCCTATCCGGCCGGCTTCTTCACCAAGAACGTGGACGGGCGGATCGACGATCCGAATACCGGCTGGCGCGGCCGCGGCGTCTGGACCACGACCGGCACGCGCACGCCGTTCCACAGCGAGGGTGGGCGGGGCGAGCGGCCGAGGGTGTTCCGCGTGCAGATGCGCCCCGATCCGCTGGCGCGCTAAGGAGTAGCCCATGTCGAACGGAATGCAGGAGACGGCCATGCTGACCCAGGACCAGATCGACCAGCGTGTCTTCGAGCTCTACGACGAGTACTGCCACGGACGAATGGACCGCCGCAGCTTCCTGCAGGCGGCGGCGGCGCTCACCGGCGGGCTCGCCATGGCGCAGGCGCTGCTGCCGCGCTACGCGCAGGCGCAGACGATCTCCTTCACGGACGAAAGGATCAGGGGGCGCTACGTCAGCTACCCTTCCCCCGGCGGGAGCTCCGGCACGATGCGCGGCTATCTCGTGCAGCCCAGCGGGCCAGGCCCCTTCCCGGTCGTCCTCGTGATTCACGAGAACCGTGGCCTCAACCCGTATATCGAGGATGTCGCGCGTCGCGCGGCGGTCGAGGGGTTCCTGGCACTGGCGCCGGATGGCCTGGCGCCGGTCGGCGGCTACCCCGGCAACGACGACGATGGCCGTACCCTGCAGGCGGGGCTCGACCAGTCCAAGCTGCGCACCGACATGCTCAACAGCGCGCGCTACCTGAAGGTCCATGCGCTGAGCACGGGCAAGCTGGGTGTCACCGGCTTCTGCTGGGG
>NZ_JBFUIP010000511.1:0-870 GCF_056401815.1 Aminobacter sp. P4_D5
GCGACGCTCAGGCTGCGTGACGGTGCCGCCACCGAAGAGCTTTTGAAGTTCATGGGTTATGACGAGGTCGACACTTCGGGCAACATCAAGCGGCTTGCGGTGAAGAACGGCAATGGCGCCGATTTCATCGACATCGAAACGCTGCCGGGTGCATCTTTTGCCGGTCTTGGCGCAGGTTCGGTGCATCACATCGCCTTTGCGGTGGAGAATAGGGCCAAACAGCTCGAGGTGCGCAAGGCGTTGATGGACACGGGCTACCAGGTGACGCCGGTGATCGACCGCGACTATTTCTGGGCGATCTATTTCCGCACGCCAGGCGGCGTGCTGTTCGAGGTGGCGACCAACGAGCCCGGCTTCGACCGCGACGAGGACACCGCCCATCTCGGTGAGGCGCTGAAGCTGCCGACACAGCATGCGCATCTGCGCGATTATCTGGAAAAGAACCTGCAGCCGCTGGGCGACTGAGGAGGAATATGGTGAGCAAGGACAGCTACATCCACAAGGTGCTGCCTGGAGAGCCTGATGGCCCTCTGGTCTTCGCCTTCCACGGCACCGGCGGCGACGAAAACCAGCTTCTGGGCTTTGCCCGCGAGCTGGTGCCCGGCGCGACGATCGTTTCGCCACGCGGCGATGTCTCCGAAATGGGTGCGGCGCGTTTCTTCCGCCGTACCGGCGAGGGCGTCTACGACATGGACGATCTCGATCGTGCGACAGGCAGGATGGCGGACTTCGTCAAAGCCCATGTCGAGGCRGCAAAACCCTCGCGGGTTTTGGCGCTCGGCTATTCCAATGGCGCCAACATCCTGGCCTCGGTGCTGTTTGCCGAGCCCGGACTGTTCGACGCGGTAGCGCTGATGCACCCGCTGATCC
>NZ_JBFUIP010000512.1:0-868 GCF_056401815.1 Aminobacter sp. P4_D5
CTTTCCGCCTTCGATCCGCTCCTGGCGGCACGCCGGCTGCATGTGCATGAGAGCGTCTTCCGGACCGGCTTCGTCCGCGAGATGGCGGAGTGGCGGCCCGAGCTCCGGGGTGCCCGCGACGATGCGCTGGATGCGGTCTCGGGCTGCATCCTGGCCGAGGCGGTGCGGCTTCCGGCTCTGCCGCGGCCGATCGCGCCGTCCTGGCGGGGGGCTATGTGACTCGGCCTCCAGCCCGTAAGCACTTCGGTGAAGTTGTGATGCGTTATTCCAGGGGCGAAAGCGTGCTTCCCAATCCCTTCGACGATCGGCCGTCCAGGGTCCGGCTCAAGGCCGGAATGACCTTCGCGGCGCTGATCGCCTTTAACCTCGCCGCCTGGGCCTGGGCCTGGATCGCCTTCGCCGACCGTCCCGCGCTCTTCGGCACGGCCGTGCTCGCCTATATGTTCGGCCTGCGCCACGCCTTCGACGCCGACCATATCGCGGCCATCGACAATGTGGTCCGCAAGCTGATGCAGGAGGGGAAGGCGCCCATCTCGGCAGGCTTCTTCTTCTCGCTCGGCCATTCGAGCATCGTGGTCCTGGCGACGCTCGTCATCGCCGCGACGGCGGCGGCGTTCCAGGACAGGCTGGAGGAGTTCCACACCATCGGCGGCGTCATCGGCACCGCCGTCTCGGCGAGCTTCCTGCTGGCGATCGGCATCGCGAACCTGATCGTCCTGCGTGGCGTCTGGGCAGCCTTCCGCCGGGCGCGGCGCGGCGAGCGGATCGTGGACGAGGACCTCGACATGCTGCTCGCCGGGCGCGGACTGGTCGCGCGGGTGTTCCGGCCGCTGTTCCGGGTGGTCTCGCGCTCCTGGCACATGTACCC
>NZ_JBFUIP010000513.1:0-868 GCF_056401815.1 Aminobacter sp. P4_D5
GTGCTCATGCTCTCGGCCGTCTCGCGCACCCAGGCCAAGGTTCGCGGCCTCTCCGTCGGCGCCGACGACTACCTCTCCAAGCCCTTTGAGCCCGATGAGCTGGTCGCCCGCCTCCAGGCCATGATTCGCCGTTCCAAGGGCTTTTCCCAGCCGCGCATCCAGCTCGGCGCGCTCTCGCTCGATCTGGGCGCCAAGGAGGTGGCGGTGCAGGGCCGGACGGTGCACCTCACGGGCAAGGAATACGCCATCCTCGAGCTGTTGCTGATGCGCCGCGGGACGGTACTGTCGAAGGAGAATTTCCTCGACCACCTCTATGGCGGCATGGACGAGCCGGACAGCAAGATCATCGACGTCTTTGTCTGCAAACTGCGGAAGAAACTGCAGGTGGCCGGCGCGGCCAATGTGATCGGCACGGTCTGGGGACGCGGCTACATCATCCGTGACGGCAGCGGACCTTCCGCCTACCGCCCGCCGCTGCCGGAGATGCGGCTCAGCGCCGCCTGATCAGGCGGCCCGCACTGCGCTGGCGTCGGAAAGGTGGACACCACCCTGCCGCAGCCCCGCCTGGAGCTCTGCGATCGGCACGGCGCGCGGCGCGATGCCCCGGTTCGCGGCGATTGCAGCCGCCACACCGGCCGCCTGGCCGGTGAGCCAGCATTGCGGGATCTCCCGCACGAACGAGTGCCTGTTGGTGTCGCAGCTGCGCTGCCGTCCCGGGGCCAGCAGCCCGTCGAGCTTCTTCGTCACCAGCGCGCCATACGGTACGGAAACGTTGGGAAACTTCGGCGCGAGGCTTGGGGAGACCCCGATCTCGTCCGTGCGCACCCCCCCGTCCCAATCGGAACGGAGCACGCTGCCGACCCCGCGC
>NZ_JBFUIP010000514.1:0-867 GCF_056401815.1 Aminobacter sp. P4_D5
ACCCGCAGCACCGCGGCAAGGTGACCTTCCTCCAGGCCGCGCCGATCTCGCGGGGGGAGGTGGCGCAGTACCGCATGCTCCGCCGCGAGATGGACGAGCTGGTGGGCCGCATCAACGGCGAATACGCCGAGGTCGACTGGGTGCCGTTGCGCTGGACCACGCGGCCCATCCAGCGGCGGACGCTCGCGGGCTTCCTCCGCATGGCCGACATCGCGCTGGTGACGCCGCTGCGCGACGGCATGAACCTCGTGGCGAAGGAGTTCGTCGCGGCGCAGCCGCCGGAGGATCCCGGCGTGCTCATCCTCTCGCACTTCGCCGGCGCGGCGCGCGAGATGGAAGGCGCGGTGAAGGTGAACCCCAACGACCCCGACGAGATCGCGGAGGCGCTGGACCTCGCGATCAACATGCCCGTCGCCGAACGCCGCGAGCGCTGGCGGATGGATTTCGACCGGCTCGTCGAGGCCGGGGCGAGCGGCTGGTCACGCGCCTTCCTGACGCGCCTGAACCGGCCGGAATTCTCGTCGAACGGATCGGCGGAGGACGACGGCGCGGAGACGTAAGCCGCCGCCTTCCGCGATCGGCGACGGCGCGGTAGCGTCCCCGGGTCAAAAGGGGACACGCCATGATCGTCGAAGAGCGCATCTACACCATGCATCCGGGCCAGATCGGCCACTACGTGAAGGCCTATGCGGCCGAGGGGCTGGCCATCCAGAAGCCCATCCTGGGCCGGCTCGTGGGCTACTACACGACCGAGTTCGGTCCGCTGAACCAGGTCATCCACATGTGGGCCTATGAGAGCCTGGCCGAGCGCGCCGAGCGCCGCACCGCCCTCTTCGCCAGCCAGCCCTGGCTCGACTACCTCGGCAA
>NZ_JBFUIP010000515.1:0-866 GCF_056401815.1 Aminobacter sp. P4_D5
CTTCGATGCCGCCGGCGTGATCGTCGGGCGCGGCCTCGATGCGCACATCTTCGGCAAGGGCGAGGAAGTCTTCTATGCCGGCGTGATCAACCGCCCCGGCAGCAATGCCCAGTTCCAGCTCGTGGATGAGCGGATCGTCGGCCGCAAGCCGAAGAACCTGACCTTCGGCGAGGCGGCCTCCCTGCCGCTCACCACCATCACCGCCTGGGAGGCGCTGTTCGACCGCCTGCGCATCCCGCGCGGTGCCACCGGGGCCTCGGTGCTCATCATCGGCGGCGYCGGCGGCGTGGGCTCCATGGCGATCCAGCTCGCCCGCAAGCTGACCGGGCTGAACGTCGTCACGACGGCCTCCCGCCCCGAGACGCGCGCGTGGTGCGAGCAGATGGGCGCGCACCAGGTGCTCGACCATTCGGCCGATCTCGCGGCCCAGGCGAAGTCGCTGGGCCTGACCTTCCCCTGGATCTTCGCGACGACGCAGACGGCGAAGCACTGGCGCGCCATCTGCGAGATGGTGGCGCCGCAGGGCGCGGTCTGCGCCATCGACGACTTCATGGACATGGAGATCGGCCGGCTGAAGTCGAAGGCCGCCAGCTTCCATTGGGAGAGCATGTTCACCCGCGCCATCCACCAGACGCGTGACATGGTCGAGCAGCACAAGCTGCTGAACGAGCTGGCCGGGATGGTCGAGGCCGGGACGATCCGCCACACCATGACGAAGCAGCTCGGCCGCATCGACGCCGTGAACCTGCTGGAAGGCCATGCCCTGGTCGAGAGCGGGAAGATGATCGGCAAGGCCGTGGCGGAAGGCTGGGGCTGACCAGCCTGCCCGATTTGCCGGTCCAGGAGGCGCTGCCGGCCCTGCGCGC
>NZ_JBFUIP010000516.1:0-865 GCF_056401815.1 Aminobacter sp. P4_D5
CTGCTGTTCAGGTAAAGGCCGGATCGCGCCGGACACTTCGGTCCGATCGCGTGAACCGGCCGCAAAGAGATGGGAGGCCTCGAAGTGGGCTCATGCGAACGGAATTGCCTCCGATGAGCCCGTTCCAGCCCGCGCCGGAGCAGCTCCCGGCCGAGATCGCGGTCTTCCCGCTTTCGGGCGCGCTGCTCCTGCCGGGCGGGAAGCTGCCGCTCAACATCTTCGAGCCCCGCTACCTCGCGATGGTGCTGGACAGCCTGGCCGAAGGCCGGATGTTCGGCATGGTCCAGGGCAACCCCGCCGCTGACGAGACCGACCAGGGCGGCAGGCTTTAYCAGGTGGGCTGCCTCGGCCGCCTCTCCTCCTTCGCCGAGACCGACGACGGGCGCCTGCTCATCACCCTCACCGGCCTGCTGCGCTTCCGCATCGCCGAGGAGCTCGCCATGCGCCGCGGCTACCGGCGCGTCCGGGCGGACTACGAACCCTATCTCGACGACCTCGATCCGCCCGAGCCCGGTGATCTCCCGCGCGAGGCCATCCTCGCGGCCCTCAAGCCCTATTTCGTCGCCAAGGGCATCGACGCCAACTGGTCCGCCATCGAGCAGATGAGCTGCCCGACGCGGGTGACCACCCTCTCCATGGTCTGCCCCTTCGCGGTGGCCGAGAAGCAGGCGCTGTTGGAGGCGGCCACCCCGGCCGAGCGCGCCGATGACCTCGTCGCCCTGCTGCGCATGGCCACGCTCGGCGGGGAGCTTCCGCCCGGCGGGCGGCCGAGCTAGGAGTCTCACCATGACCGAAACGCCCAAGACCGCCGGCGCCGTGGACCCCCAGCTCCTGGAGATCCTGGTCTGCCCGGTGACCAAGCAGC
>NZ_JBFUIP010000517.1:0-864 GCF_056401815.1 Aminobacter sp. P4_D5
ATGCATAGCTTTCCGGAAGAAAAGTTACATGCATAGCTTTCCGGAAGAAAAGTTACTCCAACACCAAGAATAGCAAGACGTTTTGCTTCTTCTAGGTGCTCAGTCACAGCTGATACGTTTGAACCGAGGCCGTGATGTAATCTAAAATCTCTTAATTCATCTGGCTCATCACTTCCAGTAAGGACAAATTTCTCGTCACTGAGCTGTCCTGGATCGCCTATTTCTTTGCCAAAAAAACCATGACGAACGCCACAATACGGCCTGTGAACTTCTCGACAAAGAAATCTGTACCTGAGTTCAGGATGTTTAATATTCGTCGATGCGATGCCAACATCAATTTCGTTACGAATGAGAGATGCAAGGACAGTTGCCCATGGCATCGTAGAAATAACTATTTCGACGGAAGAGAAATTCGTATGGAATACAGATAGTGCTTCGTCAAATACAGGATATGTGAAGTTGCTTATGAGGCCAATTGTTATCTTTCCGTGAACTTCACTCGAGGATTTTGTAGTTATGCTTGGTATTTCGCGGACTGCGCTCATAATCGGCGCGCAAAGTTCGGCTAGGAGCATGCCTTCTGAAGTAAGCTCAAAGCCTCCTGAGCCACGCCTGCAAAGCACGGCTCCGACCTGTCCTTCCAAACGCTTCAGCGCGAGGCTTATGGCAGATTGCTTGAGCCGCGTCTTCTCCGAGGCCTTTGATATGCCCCGCGCATGGGCAATCTCGTGGAATATCTTCAAAAGATTCCAGTCCAGATCTCGAGAAAACTCATCAACCGGCATCATCGACGAAAATCCATTCTGCAATCCGCACAGATTGTGAAGTGTCGGAATGTATCGCGAGGAAGTTGGGTTGAAAAGC
>NZ_JBFUIP010000518.1:0-861 GCF_056401815.1 Aminobacter sp. P4_D5
GCTCCACGACGGGATAGGCGCGCTGCTTGATGCGGGAACAGAGCGTGCTGCCCTCGGGCTCGGCGGGCGTCTCCAGGCACTTTCCCTCCACGTCGAAGAGCCAGCCGTGGAAGGCGCAGCGGATGCCGCCATGCTCCAGCCGCCCGAAGGCGAGGTCGGCATTGCGGTGCGGACAATCGCGGTCGAGCAGGCCGAGGCGGCCCTTGTCGTCGCGGAACAGCACGAAATCCTGGCCCAGTGCGCGCACGGGGCGGACGGGGCGCTTGCCCTCCAGCTCGTCCAGCAGGGCGATGGGCTGCCAGTAGTGTCGCAGCATCTTCCCGCCGGGCGTGCCGGGGCCGACGCGGGTGAGGCGGTCGTTCTGTTCGGCGGAGATCATGGCGGCGGGCTCCGAAAAGCGTCTGTTCGATCACCGAACACTTGTGCGATGATAGCAAGTGACGCTTCGACGACGCAACAAGGATGCTGTCATGGCGCGACTGCGCGCGCAGGATGCAGAACGCCGCCAATCCGCGAACCCCGATTTCCTGGAGGCCCTGGCGCGCGGCCTGTCCGTGCTCCAGTCCTTCGGCCCGGACCGAAGGCAGATGACGCTGGCCGAGGTGGCGCGCGCGGTGGACCTGCCCCGCGCCACGGTGCGCCGCGCGCTGATCACGCTGGCGGAGCTCGGCCATGTCGAGACGGATGGCCGCCTCTTCCGCCTCACGCCGGGCGTGCTGCGGCTGGCGGCGGCCTATCTCGGCTCCAACGGCGCCTCGACCATCCTGCAGCCGCGCTGCGAGCGGCTGAGCCTGGCGCTGGGCGGCCCGTGCTCGGCCGCGGTGCTGGATGGCGAGGAGATCGTCTTCGTCGCCTACGGCC
>NZ_JBFUIP010000519.1:0-859 GCF_056401815.1 Aminobacter sp. P4_D5
CGGCCTATCCGGACGTGGCGAGCCTGCCCGGCGTGCCCGATGTCGGCATCGTCGCCGTACCGGCGGAGTCGGCGATCGAGGCCATCGACGCGCTGGGCAAAAAGGGCTGCCGGGCCGCCATCGTCTTCACCGCCGGCTTCGCCGAGGTGGATGAGGCCGGCGCCGCCGCGCAGGACCGCCTGGTGGCCATGGCGAAGAAGCACGGCATGCGGCTGCTCGGGCCGAACTGCCTGGGACTGTTCAACGATTCCATCGGCTTCTACCCGACCTTCACGGCCTCTTTCGACAGCGGCTGGCCCGTGGCGGGCGGGCGGATCGGCATTGCCAGCCAGTCGGGCGCCTATGGCACGCACCTCTTCTCGCTGGCCCGCGACCGGAACATCGGCGCGAACATCGTCGTCACCACGGGCAACGAGGGCGAGGTCGCGCTGGGCGACGTGCTGGGGTGGATGGCCCAGTCGCCCGACATCGACGTGATCTGCGCCTATGCGGAAGGCATCCGCGAGAGCGAAAAGTTTTTGGCGGCACTCAAGCTGGCGCGCGCGAACAGAAAACCCATCGTGATGATGAAAGTGGGCCGCAGCGAGCTCGGCGGGGCCGCCGCGCAGTCGCACACCGCCTCCATCGCGGGCGACGACGCCATCACCGATGCCGTGCTGCAGGAATTCGGCGTGGTCCGCGCGCGCAACACCGAGGAGCTGCTGGACATCGCCTATGCGGCGACCAAGCGCATCTATCCCGCGGGCAACACGCTCGGCGTGATGACCGTCTCCGGCGGCGCTGGCGTGCTGATCTCCGACGCGGCCGACGCAGTGGGCCTGCCCATGCCCGCCATGCCGCAGGACGCGCAGGACAAGCT
>NZ_JBFUIP010000520.1:0-859 GCF_056401815.1 Aminobacter sp. P4_D5
GCGCGGCGCGGGTTCTCGCGACCGACAGCTTCACCTGGACCCATCCCAGGTTCCGCGGCCAGGAGACCTTCGAGCTGGCGCGCGACGAGCTCGGCCTCGACGTCGAGATGCTGCTGATTGACCCGACACAGATCACGCCGCAGCTCGGCAACTTCGACATCGTGATGTTCCTCGGCGTCTTCTACCACCTCTTCGATCCGATCGACGTGATGCAGCGCGTGCGCTCCGTCACCGGCCAGCTCCTGTTGATCGAGACGCATCAGGACCTGGCCGACCGCACCCAGCCGGGCATGGTTTTCTACCCCGGCGCGACCCTGAACAACGATCCCACCAACTGGTGGGGCCCGAACCCCGCGCTGATGCTGCACCTGCTGCAGCAGCTCGGCTTCACCCGGATCCTGTACCGCCACTACCCCACTCCACCGGGCACGCCGATGACCCGCGGCATCTACGCCTGCATGACGCCCGAGGCCGATCCTGCGCTCACGGCCGGCTTCGGCACCGAGTGGCGGGAGCTGGATGCGCCCGGCATGGTTCCCGCCCTCGCGGCCCAGGTGCGGGCTTGACCAACATGGCCCTTCCCGACGCCGAGCTGGCCACCGCCGTCGCCTCCCATCGCTGGCTGCAGAGCATCCGCCTGCGCCCGGACCTCGTGACGCCGGGCGTCCGGGGCGAGGCGGACCTCGCGAAGATGGAACAGGCGCTGTTCGGGCCGATCAACCTCGACGGCGCCGAGGTGATCGAGGTCGGCGCCTGGAACGGCGCCTTCAGCCTGGCCGCCAAACGCCGCGGCGCTTCGCGGGTGCTGGCGACCGACCATCTGGCCTGGACCCTGCCCGGCTCCACAGCCAAGGGAGCG
>NZ_JBFUIP010000521.1:0-858 GCF_056401815.1 Aminobacter sp. P4_D5
GCATTGCCCTGTATGAATTCCGACCCAATATCCCAATATTTTTCGGTTCCTCCCAGGTCGAGGACCGAGCAACTTCCTTTGGTGCGCAATATGGATTGCATGATCTCTTGGATCAGTTTGAATCGGTTAGCCCGGAACCGACTTTCTCGACTGTTCCGGTTTGCATAAGGATCGATGCGCCCCGCAGCGGCTCGTTCGATCACTTCCGTATCCGTATCGGTCATCCGATACACCTCATGGCTAGACAAAGCATTCGTAGACTTGCCTGTAGCAAATCCCGTTTGGGGATGTATGGAATTGTTAGCAATTGGTTAATTTCAACGCTGAACCTTCCCTTGGCAAGGAGCGCTGCGATCGAACGTCTTACGTTACATGGTGACTTGAGCGTCGCGCCGTCGATCCAATTTGGCAATGTATTGCGTAGAACTGTGCGCTCCCTGGTGGATCGGACCCATTGTTTGCAGTAGGCCTAAGGCGCCCGAGCTTGTCGATTGCGAGGTGACAAGCCTAGCCCGAGATGCCCAGCCGCTCAGCCAGATTGGGGTCAGAGGGGTCGACCTCGATCGCTTCTGAGGTCTTGAAGGGCAATGTCGGATGTGGTGCCGTCAAAAGGGCCCATTGTGCCACGTCGCAATCGAACAGGATTGGCGCTTCCGGGAGTAGCTGGGCCTGAATCTGTGCCCGTGTCAGGGCCTCTAAGTGAGAAGGGCGGATCGAGACGTAGCGCACGGTATGACCGGACGCTGTCATCTTCCGCACTGCCTCGACCGCGGTYGCGTTTGGCGTGACCTTGTCGAAGTAGGGCTCGAAATAGAGCGACCCGCGCTGGAACAAGAAACCGTCGACACTCACCAGGTA
>NZ_JBFUIP010000522.1:0-857 GCF_056401815.1 Aminobacter sp. P4_D5
GGCTGACGCGGCGGGGCATGCGGATCGCGGCCATCCTCACCCAGATCAACGACGTGCACGCGCTGGGGCTGGTGGCGGCACAGGGGCTGCTGGTTCCGGTAAGCTTCTATTGGGACCTGAACGTCGGCTCGCGCGCCTTCGCCGAGCGCTTCGTGCGCGAGCGCAACGGGCAGCGGCCGGGCATGATCCACGCCGGCGGCTATTCGGCGGCGCTGCACTATCTGATGGCCGCGGCCTCGCTGGGTGTTGCGCAGGCCAAGGCGGATGGCGCGGCGGTGGTCCGGCGGATGAAGGAGATGCCGACGGACGACCCGCTCTTCGGCCAGGGCACGGTGCGGGCGGATGGCCGCAAGATCCATTCGATGCACCTGTTCCAGGTGAAGACGCCGGCCGAGAGCCGCGGCGCCTGGGACTACTTCAAGCTGCTCCAATCCGTGCCGCCGGAGCAGTCCTTCCGGCCCATGGCGGAGGGCGGTTGCGCGCTGGTCCGCCCCTGATGCCCATCGCCGGCTTCTCGAACACGCGCCTGGGCCGGGACCTGGACGCGGTGGTGCTGCTCGATGCGGGCGGCGCGGTCACGCGATTCACGGTGCGCGACGGCGCGGTGGTGGCGTCCGAGCCCGCGGCGGTGATGGCGCGCTACGACATCGCGCTGCGCTTCACGGCCGAGGGCTGGGAGAAATTCCGGGCCGATCCCTCGCCACCGCGCTGGGGCGACCTGCTGGCCCTGCGCCGGCATGGCGCGGTGACGATCGAGGGCGATACACGCCTCTTCTTCGCCTATTTGCCCTGGTTCAAGGCCGCCTTTGCTGCGCCTCGCGGGCCTACGGCCCTGCCGGCGTCGCGCGTGCCGTCCG
>NZ_JBFUIP010000523.1:0-856 GCF_056401815.1 Aminobacter sp. P4_D5
GAACTACGGCGCGCGCTTCGACGTGATGAACCAGCAGGTGAACGCCTCGCAGCTGAGTCCGCGCGCGAACCTCGTCTGGCGGCCCACGGAGGCAACGACCATCTCGGCCGGCTATGCCCGCTACTTCACGCCGCCGCCCTCGGAGCTGCTGACCAATCCGGCGCTGAACCGCTACGTCGGCACCACCCTCGCGCCCGAGGTGCTCCTGGCCAGCCCGCCCCGGCCCGAGCGCGCGCACTACCTGAACCTGGGCATCCGCCAACGCATCGGCGAGAGCCTGACGCTGGGCGGCGAGGCCTTCTACCGCTCCGTCCGCGACATGCAGGACCTCGGCCAGTTCGGCAGCGCCTATATCTTCTCGCCCTACAACTACCGGGAGGGCCGGGTCTTCGGCACGGAACTGTCGGCGCAATGGCGCCGGGGGCCGCTGCTGGCCTATGGCAACCTCACCCTGTCGCGTTCCGAGGGGCGCGGCCTCGTCTCCAACCAGTATTTCTGGAGCACGGCCGAGCTCGCGCAGGTGCAGAAGAAGTTCGTCCGCACGGACCATGACCAGCTCATCACGGGCTCGGCCGGCATCGCCTACACGGCCTGGGAGGGCGGCAACGTCTCCTCGACGCTGGTCTATGGCAGCGGCATGCGGCGCGGCTTCGCCAACAGCCAGGTCGTGACGCCCTATGTCACCGTGAATCTCGGGCTGAGCCAGGAATTCACCATCGCCGGCGGCGGCAAATGGACCGCGCGGCTCGACGTGCTGAACCTCTTCGACCGCAGCTACCAGCTCCGCGACGGCACCGGCATCGGCGTCGGCGCGCCGCAATACGGCCTGCGCCGCGGCATCTATGCCGGGCTCTCG
>NZ_JBFUIP010000524.1:0-854 GCF_056401815.1 Aminobacter sp. P4_D5
GCCCCAGGGCGAGAGGTCCTGCGGCAGCATGGCGCGCGCGGCGCTGACCGGCGCCTGCGCATGGGCTTGCGCGGCGATCACGAGCAGGCCCGCGGGGGCCAGGATACGGGCGAGAACGCGCTTCGGCATGGCAGTCACTTTCCTAGGCTGGCGTCGCCTCCGGCGGGCAGGGGGCGGGCCCCCGCCAGCGCGGCGGTACGGCGCGCCTGCGTGACCCGCTGGGCGCGTCGCCGCCCCAGCCAGGCCAGCAGGCCGGTGGTGAAGAGAAGCGGCAGGGAGAGTCCTGCCAGGAAAACGGCGAGGCGCCCAGGCATGCCGAGCACGGAGCCGCCATGYAGCCAGCGCTGCAGCGCCAGCGCCTCCTCGGCCCAGCCGCGGGTGCGCGGCGAGACCTCGCTCAGCACCGCACCGGACCAGGGATCGACCAGGATGGCGCTGCGGACCCGCGCCTCGGGGCTGGAGCCCTCGGGCCGGAAGGTCACCTGCCAGCGCGGCGAGGGCGGGGCGGGCGGGATCACGGTGCTGATCACCTGGCCGGGTCCGATGGCCTGGCGGGCGGCGGCGACGGCGGCGTCGGCATCCACGGTGAAGGCTTCACGCCGCGGCGGCGTGGGCGCCGGCCGCACGGGTGCGGCGATGCCGAGCAGGCCGCGATAGACATCCGGGAAGATGATCGCGGTGCCGCTGATCGACATCGACAGGAACACCGCCAGCATCCAGATGCCGGTGACCTGGTGCAGGTCGAGATTGAAGCGCAGGAAGGGCCGGCGGCGGATCAGGGTCAGGGCCTCCGTGTAGGAGGCGCCGTTGCGCGGCCACCAGGTCCAGAGGCCGGTGAGCGCCAAGGTCAGCAG
>NZ_JBFUIP010000525.1:0-854 GCF_056401815.1 Aminobacter sp. P4_D5
GGCCAGCGCCGCCGCCCTCGCGGGCAACCAGGCGCGCGACGTCTGGGCGGAGCGKATCGCCAACCGCACGACCTGGCGCACGGAATACGGCCAGTTCGACCTGGATGTGTGGGCGCTGCACAAGCGGCTCTTCCATCCGATCTTCCAGGTCATCGATCAGGATGGGTGGAACTGGGGCGTGGCGCCCCGCTTCACCACGGAGTTCACCGTCGGAGGTCTGCGCAACCAGCTCATCCTCGGCGGCCGCTTCTACGCGGGAAGCAACGACGCGTTGCAGTACACGAACGTCGCAGGCAGCCGGGGCGTGCTGACCCTGCGCGCCCGCCAGGAGGCGCAGAACTACGAGGCCTATTTGGAGAACCGGCTCTGGATGCTGCCCGAACTGGCGCTGGTGGCCGGCGCCAAGGCGCTGCGGAACGAACGGGATTACCGGGATTTCGGCGGCGGCCTTGCCTCCTCGCGCGGCAATGTCGCTTTGGGTCAGACCTATGAGGGCGTGAACCCGCGGCTGGGGCTGCTGTGGCAGGCCACGCCGACGGTCCAGGCCTTCGCCAACATCACGCGGAGCATGGATGTCCCGGACTTCTCCGACCTGACGCAGGCGCAGGCGAACGGGGTCACCGGCTTCGTGCCGCTCCAGGCGCAGCGGGCCTGGACGACCGAGGTCGGCACGCGCGGCAGCGCCGGCCGCTTCGGCTGGGACCTGACCCTGTTCAACAGCGTGCTGAATGGCCAGCTGCTGCAATACACCACCAACCCCTCGGTGCCGGCCGCCACCTTCAACGCCGGCACCACGGTGAATCGCGGCGTGGAGTTCGCGGGGCGCGTCGACCTCGCGCAGAACGCCCTGATGC
>NZ_JBFUIP010000526.1:0-853 GCF_056401815.1 Aminobacter sp. P4_D5
GTGTAGACCGAGGCGCCACGCAGCGCGTGGGACTGGCCGGCCGGCATGGCGTCGGCATGGATGGAGAGCAGCAGCACCGCCTCGCGGCTGCGGGCGATCTCGACGCGGCGGGCGAGCGGCACGAAGACGTCCGTGGTGCGGGTCATGGCCACGCGGCAGCGGCCGCCCATCTCCAGCATGCGCTTGAGCTCGAGCGCCAGCGGTAGGGTGATGCGCTTTTCCTGGGTGCCGTTGGTGCCGATCGCACCCGGATCCGCCCCGCCATGTCCGGGATCGAGCAGGACGAGCGGCAGGCGCGCGACATCCCGTGCCGGCGGCGCGCGCCTGCCTTGCGCAGCCGTTGTCTGCGCTTCCACACCCGGCGCCATGGCCAGTCCAGCCATCGCCGCGAGCCATGCCCTGAGATCGAAAACCCCCATAGGCCGCAACCCCCATCGCGGTGGCCGCAGATTAGCCGAAATGGGCCGGAAAATCCAGAGGACGTGCTGCCCATATGGGCAGGAAGCAAGGCATTTGGGCAACGAAACGTGACGGCGAAGGCCCATGCGGGTCCGACTTGTCCACAGGGCGCCTTGTGAGGGGCAGCGAGGGCGCCTATGCTGCCTTGCCCCAGCGATAGGTGCTGCGGGCGGAACAGGGGCAGTCGGCGCGGCCTTCGCGCCAAGCCCCGGTCGTGGTCCACCGGATGGACGCCCAGGCTGTGGCGCTCCGAAGAAAGGACATGCCGGTTCCGCCAGCGTGCCCGCGGTGCAGGCTGGCCATGCCGAGACGCGCTTGCGCCCACCTGCCGCAATATCGTCCGCCCGTGAAGGGCGCACATCCGTGGGGGTGAGCCATTGGGCCTGATGCCCCG
>NZ_JBFUIP010000527.1:0-853 GCF_056401815.1 Aminobacter sp. P4_D5
GAGCGGGTCGCCGGTGGTGTCGTAGGCGGCGTCGCCGATCTTGCCTTCCGTCATCTCGAATTGCGGGCCGTTGGCTGCGACGGCGCGCAACGCCTTCACGGCCTGCGCCGTCACCTCCGGGCCGATTCCGTCGCCGCCGAGGACTGCGATATGCATGTGTTCGTTGCTCCCTAGAGATTATGCCGGCCGAGACGCCGCTCGAAGGCGGCGATATCCTCGGAATGGGTCAGCGTGAATGCCAGCTCGTCCAGGCCTTCCAGGAGGCTGCGCCTGGCGAAGGGATCGATGTCGAAGTGCCAGATTTTCCCCGTGGCCGAGGTGACGGTCTGCGACGGCAGATCGACAGTAATCTCGGCGCCCGGCGACGCCTCGGCCTCGTCCATCAGTTCCGCCACCGCGTCGGCCGGCAGTACCACCGCCAGCATGCCGTTCTTCACGGAGTTGCTGGAGAAGATGTCGCCGAAGCTCGGCGCGATCACCGCACGGACGCCATGGTCGTAGATCGTCCAGACCGCATTCTCGCGCGAGGAGCCGCAGGCGAAGTTCTGGCCGCCGAGGATGATTCTCGCCTCGCGCCAATGCGGCTGGTTCAGCGGAAAGTCCGGCACCTCGCTGCCATCGGGATTCAGCCGCAAATCTCGGAAGAGGAAGGGCGCCTGGTCTTCGTCGCGCGGCTTCGCGAGGTACCGCGCGGGCAGGATCTGGTCCGTGTCGATATTCGCGCGGCGAAAGGGCACGGCGCAGGAGGTGAGGCGGATGAAGGGATCCATCACGCGTCTCCCATAAGCCGGCGGACGTCGGTAAGATGGCCCTCGATGGCGGCGGCGGCGGCCATCGCTGGCCCCATCAGATG